>NZ_JBILKB010000047.1:0-16005 GCF_044376915.1 Flavobacterium sp. | reverse complement strand
TTAATGGGATTGAAACGTTTTACAAAATATACGAACATGCCGAACGTAATTGCACTTCGTGAAAAAATTGCAGCTAAAATTATCAATGAAAATAAATACGCTTATTAATAGGCGATTGGTTGGTTTAGTTAATTAAAAAAGCCATTCGCAATGCGAATGGCTTTTTACTATTTTAAAATCTGAGCGGTGTGTGCCTTAGTTTTAACGTCTGATATTATTTCTTCAATACATCCTGTTTCATCAATAACAAAAGTGGTTCTATGTATGCCATCATATTCTTTTCCCATAAACTTCTTCGGCCCCCAAACTCCAAATGCTTGAATAACGGATTTGTCTTCATCTGCTAATAAAGGAAATGGTAAATCATATTTTTCAATAAATTTCAATTGGGCTTTTGCACTATCGGCACTTACGCCTAACAAGGCAAAATTTTTTGCTTGAAAACGCGCATAATTATCTCTTAAATCGCAAGCTTCAGCCGTACAACCAGGTGTACTCGCTTTTGGATAGAAAAAAACAACTAACTTTTTCCCGTTGTAGTCGGCTAAATTGTGAGAAATTCCATTTTGATCTAAGCCTGAAAAATTGGGCGATTTATCACCTATTTTTAATGTTGTCATTTTATTTTTTGTTTAGCGTTTATAGTTTAAATTTGTTTAAAGATAAGTTATAAAATTACAAAAATGACTAAAAGCGAAAAAGTAACATTTGTTATAAATACGTTAAATGAATTGTATCCAACGATTCCTATACCGCTAGACCATAAAGATCCGTATACTTTATTGATTGCCGTATTGCTTTCTGCTCAGTGTACTGATGTTCGTGTGAATCAAATTACACCTCTTCTTTTTGCTAAAGCTGATAATCCGTATGATATGATAAAAATGACTGTAGAAGAAATTAGAGATATCATTCGTCCGTGTGGTTTATCACCAATGAAATCGAAAGGAATTCATGGTTTATCTGAAATCTTAATTGAAAAATACAATGGAGAAGTACCTCAAAGTTTTGAAGCTTTAGAGGCCTTACCGGCAGTAGGCCACAAAACAGCAAGTGTAGTTATGAGTCAAGCTTTTGGTGTACCCGCATTTCCAGTAGACACACACATACATCGTTTAATGTATCGATGGGGATTTAGTAATGGTAAAAGCGTACAACAAACTGAAAAAGATGCCAAACGTATTTTCCCTGAAGCCTTTTGGAACGACCTACACTTGCAAATCATTTGGTACGGAAGAGAATACTCACCTGCCAGAAGTTGGAATCTAGAAAAAGATATTATTACTAATACGATTGGAAGAAAAAGTGTATTGCAAGCCAAATAAAATAATGAGATAGAAATAAAAAAGCCCCAATAAACATTGGAGCTTTTTTATTAATTTGCAATAATTTCAAAATTTGCTTTTCCAAGCGAATATACTCGTAATGCTTTGGAATAATTAAGTAGGAACGAAATAGTTTCTTTTTTTGGTTTCAAATTTTGTACTGCAACATTTTTCTTAGCGTAAAGTTTTGCCATCTAATAGTATTTAAAATATACTTCAATAACGACAAAAAATTGTTTTTAGTATTAATTCGTCAAAATAATTTGATTTTTCTCTATAAGTTTTCTCAAATTAATAACAGCATAGCGCATTCTTCCCAGTGCAGTATTAATACTCACACCTGTTAATTCGGCTATTTCTTTGAAACTCAAATCTTGATACATTCTCATTACGAGTACTTCCTTTTGATCCTCGGGTAATTCTTCCAACAAACGAGCCAAATCGGATTCTACTTGTTCCGTAATCATTTTACTTTCAATAGTAGGCGAATCATCACTCATATAATTAAATATGGAGTATTCTTCAGTTTCACGATACAGCGGCATTTTATTTGATTTTCGATAGAAATCGACAATTAAATTATGGGCAATTCGCATCACCCAAGGTAAAAACTTACCTTCCTCATTATACGCATTTGATTTCAACGTTTTAATGACTTTAATAAAAGTGTCTTGAAAAATATCATCTGATAAATCTCTGTCATTTACTTTTGAATAAATAAAACCGTAGATTTTTGATTGATGTCTATCGATTAATGAAGATAAAGCAGATTCATCTCCGCTTATATAATTCTTCACTAATACCGCATCTGGAAATACAAGATTAGCCATAACATTACTTTTTAAGTTACAAAATTTGGGACAGTATAAAAAAAGTAATGGTGTTAAATAGGCTATCTCATTTAAAATTAATTATGACAAATTTATCATAAAAAAGAATTAATATCCAAATTTCATATAAAAATTTAACATTTTAAATACAATAATCAAACTAATCCTGTCTAATTATTAGTTTTTCTTTATATATTAATTGCTCTGTCTGAATTATAACAAAATAAACCCCACTTGCTAATTTTGAAATATTCAAACTACTATTCGGTTGATTTATATCTAGCATTTTTTGACCCAATAGCGAATAAATTTTCACATTTTCAATAGCTGTACTTTGATCAAATAAAACGACATCACGTGCAGGATTTTGTAATATGATTGTTTTTTGATTTGAGAATTGGTCCGTATCTAAATTACAATTATTTCCAACAACATATTGATAATATGGGGTTACAGACATGCCGTTTGCATACGCAAATTTTACGCCATAATTTAAAGTAGCACCAGGCGTTTGACCCGTTAATGTATGAGTAAAAATTCGACCTGACACATTCGTCATTTGAGTCTCTGCAAATGGAGATTGTCGCCATAAATAGGCAATTAATCCTACTTTATCGGTATCTAATAATTCATAAGTAATCTTAACGCTATTTGTGCCTAATGTTTCAAAGGCGTAATTATAGCCAGTAGTAAAGGAACCTTGTTGTGCCAAGTTACTTGTCCCAGCACACCCTGTTACACCAGTTGTTGATGTACTTAAAATAATTGCATTATTCGCAGCATTATTTCCGGATAAATCACTTGCATTAATTGAAAAGGAATAATTAGTATTTGGATTCAATCCTGAAATTACAAGGGATTTTTGAATGCCCGAATTACCTGCAGTGGTAGTTGAATTAGTACCATACGTAACACCATATACAAGGGAACCTGAATTGTCGGTACCATTTAACAGCAATTCGATGGTAGAACTTGTAATAGCTCCTATTGATGCCGTAAAGTTTGTTGGTATTTGAGTATCTGCTTGAATGTTTTGATATACCCTTACATAATCAATTTCCATAGTAGCTTGATTAAAATTACTTGGTACATTACCTGCAACGCCACCCATTGCTATATTAAGCAACAAATATTGAGCGGCATTAAAGGGCCATGTCGAAGCATTTTTAACTGCTGGGTTATAAGTATAAAAGGCAACACCATCTAGTAAAAAAGTAATTTGAAACGGAGACCAATTCATTGAGTATACATGAAAACTATTACCAAGGTTATTAGCAATTGTGCCACCATGATTTATTGTGGCACCAGAAGAAGAAGGCGTATGTATTGCACTTTGAATATAACCCTGAGGTTGAGATTGTGTGATACCATGCTCCATGATATCAATTTCACCACAAGCTGGCCAAGGTGTTGTACCATGAGTTGCTGCAAAAAATCCTCCTGGTTCTGTTATATTTTTTCCTAAAAGCCAAAGTGCTGGCCAAGTACCTTGATTAGTTGGTACTTTTGCACGTATATCAACTCTTCCATAAGTATAAGCGAACTTTGAGTTTAATCGAGCAGAAGTAAATTGTTTTGTTACTCCTTGGTTATTTAAAACTTCTCTTTTTGCAACAATTTTTAATACCCCATTCTCTACAAATGAATTAGTTAAAAAGTTGGTGTAGTGTTGTAGCTCACCGTTATACCAACTACCACCAGCAGGAATTTGTGTTTGGTGATGCCATTTAGTCGCATTTAAAGCACCGTTAGTTTCAAACTCATCAGACCAAACCAAATCAGAATAGACTACATCTACTTGGCTATATGAGAAATTAATTCCCATAAAAAAAATACAAAAGAGTTGAGCTATTCTAGATATAAACATGCTTATTTATTTTAATACGATTTCGGTTTCTAACAGTTGATCGGAACTTCCACCTACAAATACTTTAAAAGTACCCGGTTCGGCTTCCCACGTTTTATTCGCCGTATAAAAAGCCAACATCTCTTGATCAATAGTAAATGTAATTACTTTGGATTCAAAAGGTTTCAATTCAACCATCTCAAATCCTTTTAATTCTTTGACAGGTCGTGTAAAACTACCTACAACATCACGAATGTATAATTGAACAACCTCTTTTCCTTCAACAGTGCTATTGTTCTTGAGTTCCACTTGAACTTGAATGGTTTCACCTTTTGAAAAACTAGCTTTTGATACTTTTAATTCAGAATATTCAAATTTGGAATAACTTAATCCATGACCAAAAGCAAATAAAGGTGTGTTCTTCTCATCAATATAATGCGACCAAAAAACACTTTCTGGTTCGTTTGCTGATGGACGGCCCGTATTTTTATAATTATAATATAGTGGTAATTGCCCTACATTTCTTGGAAAAGTCATTGGCAATTTTCCACTAGGATTGTAATCACCATATAAAACTTGAGCAATAGCATGACCGCTTTGTGTTCCCAAATGCCAAGTTTCTAAAATAGCAGGTATGTGTTCAGCTGCCCATGGAATTGCTAAAGGTCTTCCATTAGTAAGAATTAAAACAATATTTGGATTTACTTTATATACTGCTTCTAACAATTCTTGTTGTACACCAGGTAATCCTAACTCGGCTCTACTTCTCCCCTCACCTGATTGTAATCCGTGTTCGCCCAAAACCATAACTACAACATCAGCTTTTTTTGCTGTTGCAATCGCCTCAGCAAAACCCGAAGTATCAGTAGTGTTTATTTTCGTTTCCCACATGAATTGAGTTCGACCGATGGCCACGTCTGCACCTTTGGAATATGTCACTTCATTGTTGGGGTATTTATTCATTCCTTCTACAACAGATATAGCAGTATTATCATCTGCACCAATACGCCAACTTCCTAGTGGACTGGTTTTATCTGCAGCCAATGCGCCAATCAAAGCAATCTTTTGCCCTGATTTTTTCAAGGGTAACAATTGCTTATCATTTTTAAGCAAAACAATTGATTTTTTTGCCATATCTAAAACACCTTCATGAAATTCCGTTTTTCCAACGGTTTCTTTTTCAATAGCTTCGTTGCAATATTTGTACGGATTTTCAAATAATCCCAACTCAAATTTAACGCGCAAAACACGGCGAACAGCATCGTCTATAACCGAAACATCAACAACGCCTGAAACAACTAATGATTTCAAATGGTCAATATAAGCATACGATTCCATATCCATGTCTGAACCTGCATTGATAGCGATCTCTGCAGCCTGTTTACTGTCCTGAGCATATCCATGAGCAATCATTTCATTAATTGATCCCCAATCTGAAACAACAAACCCTTTGAAATTCCATGATTTTTTTAAGATATCTCTTTGTAAAAAAGAACTACCCGTAGCAGGGATGCCATTCAAATCATTAAAGGAGTTCATAAAAGTTTTTACTCCGGCGTCTACCGAAGCTTTGAATGGAGGTAATATTACATTGTGCAATACATCATCACTTACCACTACGGTATTATAATCCCGTCCTGATTCAGCAAAACCGTAACCTGCAAAATGTTTGGCACAAGCAATAATATTTTTATTAGAAAGATTTCCTTGAAAACCTTGAACTCTTGCTTTTGCAATCAAAGCACCCAAATAAGGATCTTCACCAGCACCTTCCATAACCCTACCCCAACGCGCATCTCTAGAAATATCGACCATTGGAGCAAATGTCCAATTAATTCCAACTGCAGCTGCTTCCTCAGCCGCAATTTCAGCCGATTTTTGTATAGCTTTAAGGTCCCAACTAGCGGCTTCCGCTAACGGGATGGGACTAATAGTTTTATACCCATGCACTACATCAAAGCCAAATAATAAAGGAATTCCTAAACGTGTTTGTTCAACGGCTATTTTTTGCAATGCTTTCACATCGGAAACACCTTTTACATTGAGCATAGAACCTACGAGACCCTTTTTTAGATCGTCATACTTCTTTGCTGCTTGCCCCTCTTTGGGAACTGGTCCGGTAATCTCCCAGAAGCCATTGTATTGGTTCAGTTGGCCAACTTTTTCCTCTAAAGTCATTAAACTCAAAATAGAATCTACCCGCTTACTGGTAGGATCAGTATTTGAAACATTAACACTACTTTTTGGTGTAGAACATGACAAAACAAGTAAAAGAAGTACTGAATATGCGTATATTATATTTTTATGTATCATTCCGAAATTTGCAATAATAAAAAAAGGTATTTAATCAATTATACTTTTTTGTGACTACTCATAGACTCTTATGTAGTCTACTAACATGGTTTGCGGAAAAGGAGTTTCACTATTTGGAGATCCTGGCAAGTTTCCGCCTACAGCAATATTTAAGATAATGTAAAATGATTCGTTAAAAACCCATTCTCCTGGAACATTTGCAGGAGTAATTTGATTGTATAACTTGTTATCTACGTAGAAATTAATATAATTTTTATCCCATTCTATTCCAAACACATGAAAATCAGTATCAAATCTACTATTTGGTAACGTATAGGTTTTACCAATGGAAGCCCCACCAAAATAACCAGGACCATGAACGGTACCAAAAATTTCAGTTGGCTTATTTCCTAAATATTCCATGATATCAATTTCACCACATTCTGGCCAAATAACCGTATCAGAATTTGCACCCAACATCCAAAAAGCGGGCCACAAGCCTTTTCCACGAGGTAATTTAATGCGTGCTTCGATACGACCGTATTTTTTTTCAAATTTTCCTTTTGTCAAAATTCGAGCAGAAGTATGGGATTTCCCCATGTATTGTTCACTTCTGGCAGTAATATGCAACATGCCATTTTCAACTTTGATGTTTGAGGGACGACTTGTATAATATTGCAATTCATTATTCCCCCAACCGTTAGATCCGGTTCCAATATTATAACTCCACAATTCCGAATTTGGAGCTCCATCAACATTGAATTCATCACTCATTACCAATTGAGTTTTGGTAACTACTGTTTGCTTTTCATCTGTGGAGCAACTGGTAAAAAAGGAACCCATAATTACGAAACAGAATAAACCAATATTATTTTTTAATGTGATCATTTTACTTAATTTTTAATTGTGAAAATATATATTGTCTACATATAATGTCGAGTTATCGCCACCTAAGAGTATGATTTGAGCCAATTGAGATCTACTATTAAGACCCGTTTGTTGCGCCAATGGAATTTCAAATGACATCCAACTTTGTGAAACTAAATTATTTGATACGACATAAGGTAGACTTTGTGAATCATCAACTCCAAATACACCATTGGGTCCAAAATCAGTTAATCGTAATTCCAATCGTCTTCCCGGCGAAATAGGACCTGGTATATAAACATCTAGATGAAGATGCGTCATAGAAGTTGCATTAACTGTTGGATTGCTAAATTCTATACCCACAAAATTGAAGTTTGTATAATTCAAAACATTATCTCCTGCAACTGCAAAATCATTAGATTGTGTAGTTTGCCATGGCGCCCAATACCCATTGTAGTAACTCACCGGAACATTGGTATAAGCATCTGAAAAAATTGAAATTACGTTGGCAGGATTAAGATTAGGCCTTGGTGCATGTGTAAAACTTCCTGAACAATTAATCGTTAAACTACCTGTAGCTGGCTGATTATTAAATGTTGCAGTAATTACAGTAGTACCCGCCGCTAATGGTGTAACTACTCCCGCATCATTTACAGATGCTACTGTTGGGTTTGAAGATGTAAAATTCAAAAATGCCGGACTAATAGCTACCGATTGGTTCATACCATTTGGCATATTAAAAGTTGTAATAACACCCGTAATTGGAGTTTGAACACCTACAAAAGTAGTTCTTGTTACATTAGTTCCATTCATAATGGAAGCCTGTAAAGGAAGTATCGTTCCTAATTTTTCAAACTTTAATTCATCAATCCATATCGAATATCCTCTTCCGTTTGTACCTTGCGTACCTGCAGCATATCGAAACATCCCTCTTTCATTTACTAATTTTGATGCATCAGGAATAGGAATTATATATTTGGTCCAAGCTGTACCTACACTTACATCTTTAATCGTTGTAATGTATTTATTTGGATAGAAATCTTCACCAAATCCAAATTCACCAATAGTTACCCCTTGAGAAGCTTTAGCATAAAAAGTTAAAGCATCATACTCCGTTAAGTTACGACCGGCACCATCCACTCTAAAAATTGCCCCTGCATAATTTCCTTCAGGATCATCATCATTTGGAACATCAAAGCGCATAGAAGCAGAACCTTTGTAACTGACCTGAGAATCTACAGACCAAGCCGAAGCTTTAGAACCACCATAAGGAAAATAAAAATCAGTTCCCATAGCAACAGGCGCATCGATAAAAATTTCTGCTATTTTAGGAAAAGTAGCATCTTTTGCTTCATCTGACAATTCTCTCTCACAATTAACATTGGTAAAAAATACCAATACTAATAGTAAACTTATCTTAATTTTATTAATTGTATTTTTCATTTTGATATTATTTTAATTATTTACCGATGTTGATATGAATATACGTTCTAATTTCCCATTCTGAACCATTATTGAAACCAACTGGACTTAACTCAGGGACTGGAGGATATGTATTTGCAGGAACAAATGTTGGAGAATATCTTGGAGAATATTTATCTAAAGATCTCCAAATACCCATAATTCCAATTCTAGTGTCGGGTAAAATAAACCAGTTTGGTTTACCTAAAGACGTCGAAATATCTATAGCAGATTGAACAGGAAAAGTCAAATTAAAATCTCTATGGTAGTCATAGGGTCCCCAATCATTGAATTTTAAAGAAGAAACTAATTTCACTTTATTATAGATCACTCTTAAATCACCACCCATTCTGTTGATTGTTCGTTCAGAATCGCCATTGGCTTGTCCATTACCAAAATATAAATTAGCAATTAGTCCGAAATTAGCAGTTAATTTTGATACAATACGGGTATTAGATTCCCATAAATCTTGAGCAGGAGCCGATCTTTCAAAGGCAAACTGAGTTCTGTTTTCTAAAAACCCTATAGAAGCATCCATAGTAGTAGGTAAATGACGGTACACAAAACCCGAACTGATTGCAAATTTTGCATCCTCTAATAAATCGTTGTTCCATTCATACATCCAAGTCCCCGGTGTAGGATCAAAAGTTAGCAATAACTCTCCCCCCATTGTCTCACGATTTGATCGCACAATGAATGGATCATCAAGAATATTTCTAAGTCTTCCAGGAGCATCAACTCCATTTGGCATAGCATCTACTAAAGGTTTTTGCCATAAAAAGTTAGGCGCAATTTGTAAATTGGAAGTAACATTATAGGTTAAACCCGCTAAAACATTCATTTGATTACCACTACCGCTTTCTTTAAGCCTCCATCCTGTATAAGTTTGAGTATAATCACCCCCAGCATTGGCCACTAATCCATAAATAGCCCCTTGGGTATATACATTGAATTTTCCTTTTGAAAAAGTTAATTTAGCTTTACCTCCCCAATTATCTTTACTGTTAATTTTATCTACTTTAACATTATCACCATCCATCATTTGAAATTCTCTTCCAATAAGCGGTTGACCACCCCAAATTCCTCCAAACTCAACACCTAAATTGCCTACTTTAGTCTGAAAATAAACCGAAGCTCTTCTGGTTTTTGGTTGTGGAATAAATATAGACGTTATCGCTTGAGCTGCACTCGATATATCTTCATGATATACAGCAGCTGTATTGAAAACTCCAATTTTTCGATTATATTTCAATAAATACGCCGGATTGGCTCCCCACCAAAGTTGTGGACCAAATGCCGCCTTTAATCCATTTAAACTTCCTTTACCATCTACCTCAAACCCCGAAGTTTCACCATTGTAAATGTCTAAATTTTGACCATAATTTGCTTCTGGATATAATCCAAAGAAATCACCTTCATACCCCCAATGATAATGACCAGTTCTGTAAAAACCTCTAATTTCAAAATCTTTTGTAGTCCATTTGTAGGAAGCATTATACACTTGAACACGATTAACATCATTGGTAAAAACTTCACCATCATTAGACACTAATCGTTGTGCTCTACCTCTATTCTCATAAAAAATCTCATTAATTGGATTTTCAGCAACATTACCCAAAATATTGAAATTTACATTTGCTTTCATGTTAGACGAAGGATTTCCTTCTACACCTATGAAATAAGACTGCATTGTATCAAATCCGATTTTATTGGGATATTTATTGGTTTCAGGATCATCCGCTTTTGGTGTTGTCAACAAACTACCTCCTGTATTGAAAGTTGTAAATTCAGCTCTAAGATTACTTATTTTAATTTTTTCGGTATCATTAGCAGCTAACGCTGCCTTATCACTGCGCGCACGGAGAGCAGCATCAATAATGTTTGCGGTTTCAAAATGCGATTTTAATACGAAACTATCAGTTCCTTGGTAAGGATTAAATTTATGAATTTCCTTTAAAACGTAGTAAGCAGCTCTAGGATATAATTGATAATGACCTAACTCATTTGAAGGCCCTTTAGCACAAATACCAAACCACTCTTCATTCATGTTGTTTTGACCTTCTGTGTAATCCTTCTGATAACCACCATTAGACCATGACGCATTTGAATCATGGATATCTAATCCAGAAGTTTGTCCGAATTTCCACCAACCATCACTAAATTGAAATGTAAATCCACCTATTGCAATACCTGATTTTCCGGCACCCGAAACATTCTCATAAATTTCTTTCCAATTGCTTTTCAAATAAAAAGCTTGTGCATTTTGATCCTCGCTATTTGAAAGAACGTTGAAAGCATCAGCACCAAATTCAGTAAATAAAACAGGCTTGCCATATTCTGCTTTCACGCGATCAAACAAATCACCAAATGAGGCACCACGATAAACATTGGTACCATAAATATCAACATCCTTACACTCCTCAGCTACAATGTCTAAAAATAATAAGTCACCATTACAAATCGCCATAGGGTGATTGGAATCAATAGCTTTCATTTTTAAAACAGCATCGTTAAATAATTTGTACATAGATCGAGCTCTAACTGTAGACTTACGATCCTTAACGGGTATATTTTCTGTTTCAGCACCATCCCAAAACAATCCATAATTGTTTTCATTACCTAACAGAAATAAAAGCAAACCTCTTGTATCTTTATAATCGGTAGCCATTTGGGTAACTTCTTTTAAAAGAAGCGCTTTTGTTTTTGCATCTGCATATTCTGTATTGGGTTTCCAAACTCCATCAATTGTTAAACCATAACGGCCAAAAGAATGATTCAACATGGTGTAGATACCAAAATTATCATGAATGTATTCAATCCATTTTTTAGGAATACCTGAATATACTCTAATGGTATTGACTCCCATATTCTTTAATAAACCCATTTCATTATCCAAAGCTATCTTAATAAATTCATCGGATTCATTCCAAAGACTGTAAGAATAATTGGTTCCAATTGGAAAATAATCCCAGTTCATTCCGTTAACTATAAAATCTTTACCGTTAACCTTAAGTTTCATTTGGGAATTTGAATTTTCTACAACAACACGATCTGCCTGAGCAAAACCATTAATTGCAAAAGATAAAATAAAAAATAGAATAATTTTTTTCATTAGTTTATTTAAAAATTTGGTGGATAAATATTTGATTTACATAATTTTTATAAAAATAGGCTATTTAATGTATCCCGAACCAATAATTAACCTCTACAATAATTATACAATTTAATTATCTGGGCAAATGTGTTTATACCACCATAAAATAGTGCCTTACTGTAGTTATTAAGCTAAAATTTGATCGATAATAATTGAATAATGTTAAGGTGATGTATAGTTTATAGGGTCGAAAAAAACAATCTTAAACGGCCAATAAATACTCTACTAATCCCATCTCATGAGGGAGATTCATTTTTTTACGCAAACGATAGCGTTTAATTTCTATACTTCGTACTGAAATATTAAGTAATGGTGCAATTTCTTTAGACGATAAATTCAAACGAAGATAAGCACAAAGTCGCAAGTCATTTGGGGTTAATACTGGATGACTTTCTTTTACTTTTTTCAAGAAATTATTGTCGGCGCTATCAAAAGCTTCTTTGAATACGTTCCAAGTATTTTCCTCCTTAACATTCTTGTTAATTGTAGATATAACAGATTTAATACTTCTATTGGTTGTACTGTCAGTCGAACTTTTAAGATCGCCTTTAATTATATTCAATAATTCTGTTTTCTTAATAAGATTCATAGTTGATACAGCCAACTCTTTATTTTTCTTATCCACATCTTGAATCAATTGTTCATTCTTAATCTTCATGATTTTTTGCTCATTCTCTAATTCTTTGAGCTCTAATAAAATGTTATTTTCTGCAATAATCTTTTGATGTCGCTTCTCATGATATTGCGTGTATAATTTATGAATATAATATCCTAATACGATCAATACAATAAGGTAAAATAATTTAGCTATGGTATTCGCATACCAAGGTTTTCGAATTACAAATGAAAATTTAGCAACATTATCTGTAATGGAGTTGGCCACTTTTGCTCTAACACTAAAGGTATAATCACCAGCTGGTAGATTTTCAAAAACAACCTGTGAATTAAAAGTCCATTCACTCCACTCTTCCGTTAAACCATCCAATTTATATTGGTATTCTGCATTGATATATTTATCATACTCTGGCACCGTAAAATGGAAAGCCAAATTATTTTGATCGTGAGACAATTTTATTTCTTCACTAATTGACAAATTAATTGGCTTAGAATTTACCGCAGTATTGGAAATTCGAATTATAGAAACTTTATTGGTGTTGAATTTAAAATCGTCATTTTTCAAAATGTAATACCCATCTGTTGTTCCAATCAAATAGTTATTATCTTCTAATTGCAAGATATTTTCATATCCAGGCATTGAATTGGTTAATGACGAAGGTATTGGTAAACTGTTTTTCTTTAATTCTGAGGATAACTTACCTGAGGAATAATAATAAATATAATTTTTTGTAAAAAACCATAATTTATTTGATTTATCGACTATCATTTTTCCGGTTACATATTCATCATTTTGAAATATAGCACTCAATGACTTATCCCTACCAAATTTGCCAGTTGAATTGTTAAGCTTATATACTCCTTCCTTTGTGGCATAATAAATATGATTATTGTATTTTACTAAACCTGCATTTTTCCCCTTTTTAGGATTCTTGAACTTCACAATATTTGAAGCATTCGATAGTGAAGGATCAAGTGTAAATCGGTATACTCCTTTGTATTCATGGCTTACATAAACTTGTTTTTTGTCAAACATTTCGAAATGCTTTGACGAGTAATCAAATCCCTTTATTTTGTTTTTATACACCCAATTATTTTGCTTTTTTTCTAATACTGAAATACCATTATAATTTCCTTGCAAAATAATAGATGTATTAGCTCCATAGGGCTCAAAATTCCAAGTTCCTGAAGCTCCAAAAATAAGGCTCGCATTTGCTCCATTTATAATAAAAGTTCCAGAATCGTGCCCACAGAATAGCGTATTTTGATAGGAAAACAAAGCCCAAACTTGCCCTTTAGTATTTTGAACAAATTCAAATTTTGAAGTAGAATTTATATCTTTAAAGAAAAGTCCTTGATTGGTTCCAATATACAATTTGCCATTATGAGTAACCGAAGTATAAATTGCTCCTAAAACACCTGTATTATCTAAATAACTGTTGATGGGTGATTTTAAATTTAAGCAATTGATACCGTTATCCAAACCTATCCATAAATTTTTATCTAAATCTTCAAAAAGTGACAAGGCTGTATTGTTACTCAACCCAGTGTTTTGCGTAATGTGGTGGAGTTTACGTCCTTCTTTTGAAACAATAAAAATACCATTTGAAATAGACCCTAAAGCTATGCTTTGATCCGATAACAATTGGCTACTGTAAATATTACTTTGTTGAATTTCTGTATCAATATCGGTGACAAATTTAGTAAGCAACCCATTTTTATATTGATAAATTCCTTGTTTTTGAGTTACTAAAAGCAACCCATTAGAGGTTTCAAAAATCGTAATCAATTTGTTTTGATTGATTACTTGATTGCTCAAAAACAATTTACTTTTTCCTTGATCAATTTCAAACAATCCATCTTTGGTTTGAAAATAAATACCATTAGTCGTTTTAAAAGCTTTATTAATTGTGCTTTTAGGCGTTATTATTGTAAATGATTTGGATTTGGTATTGTAGGCATAAATTTTCTCCAACGATTGAAAAAGAATCCAATTATCAAAAGGAAAAATACCCCAAAATTGTTCATCGTCCTTAATTTTTGATTTTATGGAATTACTCAAAGAAGTATAATACAATTCGCCATTTGTAGCTCGTTCCCAATAACCAAACTCCATGAAAGCACCCGTGTAAATTTTATCATTGATACATTTTACAGAGCGAATAATGGTTTCATTTGGAGACATATTTAATATCCATTTTGAACCATTAAATTCCAACAAGCCTTCATTGTTTGCAAAATACATAAACCGTTGATTGTCTTGAGAAATCATCCAGTTTTGAATGCCAGCATTATATACTTCTTTTGAGTATTTTACAATGGGTGGTAATTGTTGTGCATAACAGTTTGAATAAAAAACAACTAAACCCCAAAAAACTACAATACTTCGAAAAAAATGCATCTTTGATTAAATTAGAATTTAAAGGTACTAAAAATATTTTTAGATAAAAAAAAAGACTGCCATTTCTGGCAGTCTTTTAAAAAAGTATATTGAAATAAAATTACTCTTTAATAAACTTAGTTGAAGAAGTTACCCCATCAACTAGCGTTTTAACAACATAAATCCCTGAATTAAAACTTGCAACATCAATTCTTGCTGTATTGCTGTCGATTGTTCTATTCAATACTTCCTGACCTAAAACATTGTAAATTGATACTGCTTGAATCGTAGCAGCACACTCAATATTTAAAACATTTGAAGTAGGGTTAGGATACAATTTCACTTTTGCTACTTCAAAATTAGAAGCTCCTAGTGTTGTATTTTTATGGAAATAAACATTGTCATAATACACTATACCTAAATTCGTTGAAATGATGAATTCCGCCAAATTGTTTCTTGCAGCACTACCACCACCAGCAATCGTAAAGTCTGCTAATGGAATATCGAATGATAACCATGTTCCAGGATTTGGATCAGTAGACGGTAATTGATTTGGTAATGGCGTAGCATTTGTAATATTTCGCTCAATTGCATTCACTTCAGCATTTGAAGAGTTATGGTTTGATAATTTTAAACTAATGTTTCTCAATGCCATTGTTTGGATGGGTGTCCAAATATCGATGTGGAAATGTGTAAAAGATGTTGCATCAAAACTACCAGCTCTGAAATTAATACCTTCACAACCTCCTACTAAATCAGAACCTTGATAAGGTGGCGAAGTCGTTGCATTTCCAGCAACAATTCCACTTCCAAGACCTGTAATTCTATTCATTGCAGTCGCTGCATTTCCACCAATTAAAAATTCAGTTGTAACTCCTGGACACCATGATGTATCATAAGAGTTTAAATCGCCACTAGCAGCAAAAGTTGTTAATGGTGCATAGGCGTTACTGTAAATTGATTTTACATCTGCAACTGGTCTATTTGGAGGTGTTGGTGCAGCAACTGTTGGTGTTGGGATAACCGGTGGCGTACCTAATGGTCCTCTAATATTGTCTACATAGAAAGTTCTAGGTGTTCTTGTTACTGTTGTAAAAGCGGTAGCGCCTTGTGCCCAGTATGTATGAATTACAAAACCAGAATAAGTACCATTAGCTAAAGCAGCTTGACCGTCTAAAGCAGTATTAAATGTAAATGTAACGGTTTGCCATGTATTTCCACCTGGGTGAGAAGCA
>NZ_JBILKB010000046.1:0-16324 GCF_044376915.1 Flavobacterium sp. | reverse complement strand
ACAAGAACTAAAAAAGTAATAAATTGTTTTTTCATAATAAATAGTTTTTTAATTTTTGCTAAGATATAAATTTTTTCTTTTCAATTTTGAAATAGTTGCGTTAAGTTCAAAACCCAATAATAAGACCATACAGTTGATCCAAATGTAAAACATCAACACGAGTAAAGTTCCAATTGAACCATACAATTCGTTATATCGGGCAAATTTTTCAACATACACTCCAAAAACATAAGACGATGTAATAATTAATAGCGTAGTAAAAACCGCACCATAACTAATGAATGATATTTTATAAGTTTCTTTTGTTCCAAACTTATACAGAATAGAAGTAGTAATCAATATCATCAACACTAGAAAACCATAGCGACTCCACTCTATAAGAGCAACATCGGCTATATAGCCCCGAATATTAATTTTTTGAATCATCACCTCAGCAATGACAATGGCAGCTACTGTCACAATCAAAAGCAATGACAACAACAATGAAAGTGCCAATGCAATAAAATATTGTTTAAAAAAACCGCGGGTTATGGTGATATGTTCCGACATTTCGAAGCCTCCTAAAACGGCATTAATTCCATTAGTCATTAATAATATTGACAAAATAAAACCCGAAGAAAGTAAGCCTTGATGGCTATTATTCATAATATCATTGATGATTTGAGCAATAGCATCATAGGTATTTGGCGGAACGCCTTCGGCAACAAATTGCAAGAAATCTTTTTGAAAATTTTCTAAAGGAATGTAGGGTATTAGATTTAAAATAAATAAAGCAAAAGGAAACAAAGCCATAAAAAAACTAAAGGCTACCGCACTGGCCCTGTAAGAAAATGCCCCTTTTAATATTCCAATAACATAGAGTTCCAAAATATCATACAGTGAAAGCCCTTCTAAAGAAGTTGGTTTGATGGATTTACCAAAGGCAACCAATTGTTTCACTACAGGAATTGTTTGGAGCTTATTTTCTATTTCTTCGGACATTTATTCGATTGCTTTTAAACTTAAATCCATATTGTAGATTGAATGCGTTAAGGCGCCTGATGAGATATAATTTACCCCGCATTCGGCATAACTTCGGATTGTTTTTTCGTTAATATTTCCTGATGATTCTGTTAAACATTGATTCCCAATTAACTGAACTGCTTTCCTAGTCGTTTCATAATCAAAATTATCCAATAAAATTCGATATACGCCACCAGCATGTAGTATTTGTTGGACTTCATTTAAATCACGAGCTTCAACGATGATCTTCAAATCTTTATCATTGTCCATCAAATAGTTTTTTGTTTTTGCAATGGCCTGGGAAATCCCACCTGCAAAATCGATGTGGTTATCTTTTAGCATGATCATATCGTACAACGCAAAACGATGATTTTCTCCGCCGCCTATTTTTACAGCCCATTTTTCAATAGCCCGTATTCCAGGAGTAGTTTTTCGAGTATCCAAAACTTTTGCTTTAGTCCCCTGCAATAAGGCTGCAAAATGCTTAGTTTTAGTTGCTATAGCACTCATGCGTTGCATAGCATTCAACACCAAACGCTCGGCTTTTAATATCGATTGCGAATTGCCAGAGACCAAAAACACAATATCACCATGTTTAACAACTTCTCCATCTTCAATCAAGACTTCCACTTGTAGATTAGTATCAACGTATTTGAATATCATTTTTGCAAATTCAACTCCAGCAATAATTCCATTGCCTTTAACCAATAATTTTGCTTTTCCTTGGGCGGTATTGGGTATACAAGCCAACGAACTATGATCGCCATCGCCTACATCTTCTCGAATGGCATTGGCTATTATTAATTCCAATTCTTTTTGAAATTGTGCTGCTGAAATCATAAAAAGTAAATTGATTCGCTAAGGTAAGAAATCCTTTGTTGATATCGAAATTTCCCGTGAAAAACAAAAAACTCCCAGATTTAACTGAGAGTTTCTTCAATATATTGTATTGTGATTTTTATTATGATAATGCTGCTTTTACTTGATCAGCTGCTTCTTGGAATTGTACAGCAGATAAAATTGGCATACCCGAATTATCAATTAATTCTTTTGCAATTTCAGCATTTGTACCTTGTAAACGAACAATGATAGGCACTTTTATTTCGTCACCCATGTTTTTATATGCATCTACTACTCCTTGAGCCACACGATCACAACGAACGATACCTCCAAAAATATTAATCAAAATCGCTTTTACATTTGGATCTTTCAAAATAATTCTGAAAGCAGTTTCTACACGTTTAGCATCAGCTGTTCCACCAACATCTAAGAAATTTGCAGGTTCAAATCCTGCATATTTAATCAAATCCATAGTAGCCATTGCTAAACCAGCACCATTAACCATACAACCAACAGTTCCGTCAAGATCTACATAGTTCAACCCTACTTCTTTGGCTTCAACCTCGATAGGATTTTCCTCTTTAATATCGCGCATTTCAGCATACTTTGGTTGTCTGTATAAAGCATTATCGTCGATATTTACTTTAGCATCAACTGCTAGTATTTTATTGTCTGACGTTTTAAGTACTGGGTTAATTTCAAACATTGACGCATCTGAACCGATGTAAGCATTGTATAACGCATCAATAAATTTTACCATTTCTTTAAAGGCATTTCCAGAAAGACCTAAATTGAAAGCCACTCTTCTAGCTTGGAAACCTTGCAATCCAACAGCAGGATCAATTTCTTCTGTAAAGATTAAGTGAGGTGTATGTTCAGCCACTTCTTCAATATCCATTCCTCCTTCTGTTGAGTACATAATCATGTTACGACCCGTAGCTCTATTCAACAACACAGAAACATAAAATTCTGATGTTTCACTTTCTCCAGGATAATATACATCTTCAGCAATTAATACTTTGTGTACAGTTTTTCCTTCTGGTGGAGTTTGTGGCGTAATCAACTGCATTCCGATAATTTGTTCTGAAATTTCAGTTACTTGGTCTAAGTTTTTAGCCAATTTAACACCTCCACCTTTTCCTCTACCTCCTGCGTGAATTTGTGCTTTTACTACGTACCAACTTGTACCTGTTTCAGCTGTTAGTTGTTTTGCAGCTGCAACCGCCTCAACTGGATTGTTGGCTACAATTCCACGTTGAACGCGTACGCCATAACTTGCTAAGATTTCTTTACCTTGATATTCGTGTATGTTCATAATAATTATGCGTTTATCTTATTTTAAAAAGTGCCACAAAAATAACAAAGTAATTTTTAATTGACTAACTTTTTTCAGTTTAATTTGGGAATTTGATATACATAAAACTACTGTATCGATTAGGAATAAAATTTCAAATTGTTAAAATATAACAAAATGTTATAATTTGTTATTTATAGTTGTAAAAATTGTATTTAATAAAATTAAAAATACTTTTGCATAAAAATAAATCGTCATGAAACCAGAAATTTTACAAAAACTAGCCGCTGAATTTGGGAGTCCATTGTATGTTTACGATGCAGAAAAAATAGTTTTTCAATACAAGCGTCTACAAAATGCATTCAACAAAGTAGAACGGTTTAAAATTCACTATGCGGCTAAAGCCTTATCCAATGTTTCAGTGTTGGGTTATTTAAAAAGTTTAGGCTCTGGATTAGATACCGTTTCTTTACAAGAAGTACAACTTGGCCTACATGCTGGTTTTGATCCGCAAAATATTATATACACTCCAAATGGAGTCTCCATGGAAGAAATTGAAGAAGTATCAAAATTAGGTGTCCAAATCAATATTGACAACTTGTCAATTTTAGAGCAATTTGGAACGAAACACCCCTTTATTCCAGTTTGTATTCGAATCAATCCACATGTTATGGCGGGAGGAAATGCAAATATTTCGGTGGGACACATTGACAGTAAATTCGGAATTTCGATTCATCAACTACCGCATATTTTGCGCATTATTGAGAATACAAAAATGCATATTAACGGCATCCACATGCATACGGGATCGGATATTTTAGATGTGGAAGTATTTTTGTATGCTGCCGAAATTTTATTTGAAACCGCAAAGCATTTCCCTGCATTGGATTTTATTGATTTTGGAAGTGGGTTCAAAGTACCCTACAAAAAAGGCGATATTGAAACCAATGTGGAAGAATTTGGAAGAAAATTATCGAAACGTTTTCTAGCCTTCGAAAAAGAATACGGTCGCCCGCTAACCTTAGCTTTTGAACCTGGAAAATTCTTAGTCAGCGAAGCCGGTTATTTCTTGGTAAAAGTAAATGTGGTCAAACAAACTACTTCTACCGTTTTTGCCGGAATTGATTCGGGATTCAATCATTTGATTCGTCCGATGTTGTATGGTGCGCAACATCATATTGAGAACATTTCCAACCCTAAAGGGAAAGAACGCTATTACTCGGTAGTTGGTTACATCTGTGAAACCGACACATTTGCAAGTAACCGAAGAATTTCCGAAATCCATGAAGGTGATATTCTATGCTTTAGAAATGCGGGTGCGTATTGCTTTTCAATGGCTTCAAATTACAACTCGCGATTAAAACCAGCTGAAGTATTATGGAAAGATGGAAAAGGTCACTTAATTAGAGAACGCGAAACATTTGATGATATTTTAAAAAATCAAGTGATGATTGAAGTGTAATACGAATGGAACGGATTGGCACAAATAAGAAAGCATCATATTTTAGTTTGATGCTTTCTTATTATTTGTTTAAAACCTCCAACAACACCTTACCATCTGAACTGTTGGGCATGGTAATTTGCAATAATTGCGTTACGGTTGGAGCTATTTGAGTAATTTCTTTTCGATCGTGGGTCTGTCCTTTTTGTATGTTCCAGCCAAAGAAAATCAACGGAACATGTGTGTCATAAGCATAAGGCGAACCATGAGTGGTTCCGGTGGCAGAGTATTCTACATAACCCGGTTTGAAAGTCACCACTAATTCTCCATTTTGAACAGGATCATATCCCTTTGTAACAAAATTTAAATAAAAATCATTAGCGTTAGCATTTGCTACTTCCTCTTCGGTATAAACCCTTTTGATAAACGCTTGCTTTTGCAAATAATCCTTAAAACTTTGTTTTACTTCTTGCACATTTAAGCCTTTGGATTTGATTTTCGTTTTATCCAAAAACACATTGTAATTGGAATAATTTAACAGCACATCTTCACCATATGTTTTCTCCGAAAAATCTTTCAAGTCTTTTTGGATGTTCTTGTAATTGATGTTGTCGACCTTGTATTTATTATCTTTCAAATACGTAACATTTTCGGCACCGGCGTGATCTGCAGTTAAGAAAACCAAGTAATTCCCTTTCCCTACAGTTTTATCGAGGTACAATAAAAAATCGGCAATGGTTTCATCCAAACGCAAATACGTGTCTTGCAATTCAATGGAACGCGGCCCTAGAACGTGTCCAACATAATCCGTTGAGGAGAAACTGATGGCTAAGAAATCCGTAGTACTGTCTTTACCTAAGTTTTCATTTTCAATAGCTTTTTTGGCGAAATCGGCTAACAAATTATTTCCAAAAGGAGTCGAACGCAATATTCCGGCATCGTTTGCCTCATACATGTCTTGTAAATTATAAGGCATAAACGGTGCTTTTTTGAATAACTTTCCTTCGTAGGGGTTGTTATCTGTTAAACTTTCGTTATAAACTTCTTTGGGTTTCAGTAAATCCCAACCTTTGGTAACGTATTTCAAATAATTCTTTTCGGCATTGAATTGCGTGGCCCAATCGGGAAGCTTTTCTCCATAATAAGTACTCGAAATAAAGGCTCCCGTTTTGCTGTACCAAAAAGCCCAATCGCCAAAATGACCCGCAGGTAAAATAGCACCACGATCTTTGATACTGATTCCGATGACTTTACCTTTAAAATTAGTAGATAACTTCAATTCATCGGTCATGGTAGAACTTTGTAAATTTCGAGGCGACATTTTTCCTTCGTTAACCGAATCATCCCCGATAGTTGAAACGTTTTCGTCATCGGTGCAATACACTTCTTTTCCCGTAGCTTTATTGAACCATTCATTTCCTACAATGCCATGAGTAGAAGGTGTCGCTCCGGTATACACTGTAGCATGACCAGGTGCAGTATACGTGGGCATATAATTATAATGTGTATTATGAAACGTATAACCTTGGTTCATCAATCGCTTAAAACCATTTTCCGAAAAATCGCTTGAAAAACGATAGAGGTATTCCATTTTCATTTGATCCACCACAATTCCGATCACTAATTTGGGTTTTTCTTGTGCAAAATTGGTTGATGCAATTAACAATACAAGTAGATATAAGACTTTTTTCATTGGTATTTTTTTTTTCAAAGTTTTAGTTGAGAGGTTGTATAACTTTCGTTACAACATTCGCTTAGTTGGTGACTTCTTCTACAATATCATAACAAAAAACAAAATCCTTAAAATAGACGTACAATTGAGGTTTATTTCCTAAATCTACTCGGGTAAAAAAAGATAATTTAACGGAAGTACCCAATTGATTTTTACATAAATACGAATTAATCTCGTCGGTTTTAGTGATTTCTTTGTCTAAATATTCCACTATGGTATAGTGTTGAATTTCACGTGAATAAATTACGATTTTATTTTTATCGTAATCAAGGGTCACAAACAAGGCTGTCGCTTCTGGTTTTGACCATTTGCCCCAATTGCCTTTAGCATCTTTTTCTAAAACAGTTAAGGCAGTGGTTTTAAAGCGAAATTGCTGCGCATAACTCGCAAATGAAACTATGAATAGAAAAAAAAGCAGGTATTTAATTGATTTCATGATTGTAGTATTAAAAGTCAAAGGTAGAAAGCTCCCCTCTAGCAATGGTAAATTCGCTCATGATATTATCAACAATAGTTTCAACAGGCAAAATATCATGAATTAAACCCGCAATTTGACCAATTTCTAATTCCCCTTCGACCAAATCCCCTTCAAACATGCCTCGTTTAGCTCTTCGTTTACCTAACAAGGTTTCGAGCGCTTCTTTTGAAGGACAATTAGCATATAAATCTTGCACATCCTGGTAAAATTTATTCTTGATCAATCGCACAGGAGCTAATTCTTTTAAAGTGAGTTGGGTATCCCCCTCGCCAGTTGCAACTATGGTTTTTTTAAAGGCATCGTGTGCCGAACTTTCAGTTGAGGCCGCAAATCGGCTACCCATTTGTACGCCGTCGGCACCTAATATCATGGCCGCCAGCATTCCTCTACCGGTGGCAATTCCTCCTGCAGCAATTAGTGGAATAGCAATTTGTTCGCGCACCATTGGAATCAAGGTTAAGGTAGTTGTTTCCTCTCTTCCGTTATGTCCTCCAGCTTCAAATCCTTCCGCAACAATAGCATCTACACCAGCCTCTTGCGCTTTTAAGGCAAATTTTGAACTGCTAACTACATGAACTACAGTGATACCGTTTTCTTTTAAAAATGGTGTCCATGCTTTTGGATTTCCGGCCGAAGTAAAAACAATTTTTACACCTTCCTCTTTGATAATTTGCATAATCTCTTCAATATTGGGATATAACATTGGAACATTGACACCAAAGGGTTTGTCGGTAGCTTTTTTACATTTTTGAATGTGCTCGCGCAATACTTCTGGATACATAGAACCCGCACCAATGAGTCCTAGACCACCAGCATTGCTTACAGCACTAGCTAATTTATAACCGCTGTTCCAAATCATTCCACCTTGAATAATTGGATATTGTATGTTGAAGAGTTGTGTAATTTTATTCATTATTCTTTAATTATTTTACCAGTATAGGATTTGTTAAATGTGAGCAATTCATAAAAATAAATTCCAGGAGATAAATGGGCTACATTTAGAGATTCAAAATCGGAAGTCAATAGTTGATCACAAACTATTTGACCTAAATTATTATACATATATAGTCTTGCATTTGGCGTACTTAAAGGTAAATCAACCTTTAGTTCATTACGCATCGGATTGGGATAAATTGCATACTCATCGTTTTGATTACTTTCTAAGAGAAAAGCATTGGTTAACGCCAATTGAAAATCGGGAATACCATATCCGTATAGATTTGAGGGAGAAGAAAATCGATTAGAAGCTTGTTTAACCAATTGGACAATTTGTGCTGCAGAAAGATTAGGTACAGCAGACCAAAAACTGGCAACCAATCCTGCCATAATGGGTGCGGAAAAGGAAGTACCATTTGCCGTAACTACAGCGCCACCAATATTAGCTACCACGGCAGCCTGACCTTGGGCCATGATATCGGGTTTCACACGTCCGTCAAATGCGGGTCCGATCGAACTAAAAGGCGCATACATTTCATCACTTCCAACAGCGCCAACCGCTAACACGTGAGTGGCTTCGGCAGGAACACCTATATAAGGATTTGACGTAGCTCCCGAGTTTCCGGCACTCGCAATGACAACCATCCCCTTTAAAAATGCAATGTTTGCTCCTCGGGAAGCGAAGGCAAAATTACCTGTCATTTGATTGTAGGTGTGACTATAACTCGGATTATCATAGGTAAAATATCCTAATGAAGACGTAATGATATCAGCACCTAATCGATCGGCTTCTTCAGCAGCTTCCACCCAATAACTTTCCTCCACAGGATTTTCGGCTGCTACATCTTCCGTAATGAATAAATAATATTGAGCATCGGGAGCTGTTCCTACTAATTGCCCATCAACATATCCTCCCATGCACGATAACACCATGGTTCCGTGATTGTGAAGCGCATATATATTTGTGTTTTGACTCACATAATTATACCCGCCTAATATTAAATTATTTGTAACTAATCGTTGAAAAGGCGAAGCCACATTTACATTTTGAAATCCTGAATCCAAAACCGCTATGATCTTACCAGAACCGGTAAAATTTTGTTGGTGTAATACATGACCATTTAGCATTTGAATTTGATTGGCAGAAGTACCATAATTAAAGGTTACGTTTACATCCAATTGTTTTTGTACGGGTGAGATAGAAACTGGCGCATTTGAATACCTTCCGTTCAAAGAATGATTAGCAAAACGAATGGAACTCACAAAGGTTAAGTTGGCTAACGCATGAATATTGGTTTGAGTACCTCTAACATGAAGTGCATTTAACCATTTAGATTTGGCCATAACCGTTATACCCGTTGAAGCCATCACTTGGTCAACATAGGCTTGTGCTATAGGTACATCTAAAAGATCCAATGAAATTCCTTGAACGGCTCGCCTATCCAATGACCTTTGTGTTAACATGGTTAAAGGATTGGCTAAATAAGTCGCTGCATTTGGCTTATTAGTAAAAAACACCCAGGCATCCTCTTGAGAATAACATAAGTTAGCAATCAATAGAACTAATAGGAGTCGTTTTTTCATAGACTTAGATTCTGTTAATCAAAAGTATAAATTTTTAAATAAAGTAGCATACCATTAAAATGCTTAGGCTATTACACCACTACCTATAACTTCATCTTCTTCTTGCCATGCTACAAACTGCCCTTCGGTTATTGCTGACTGTGGATTTTCAAATATGACATACATCCCCGATTTGTATTGATATAAGGTTGCTTTTTGTAAAGGTTGTCGGTATCGAATTCTAGCCATTACCTCGCGCTTTTCTCCTGGTTTCAGCGCCAAATCTTCTCGAATCCAATGCACTTCCTCATTAGAAATGAACAAAGCTTTTTTAAACAACCCTGGATGTTGATTTCCTTGACCAGTATATATTATGTTGCGTTCCACATCAGTTTCAATAATAAACAAAGGTTCTTTTGTTCCACCTACATTCAATCCCTTACGTTGGCCTTTCGTAAAATAATGCGCCCCTTGATGTTTACCAACCACTTTCCCAGGGACTTTTAAATAATTGATGCGTTGCGCTTCATGGGTAAAAGCCGCTTCTTCTGTACTGAAAATTGGCTTTTCAACTGTATATATAGCAGCATCTTCAGGAATTTCAACAATGATGCCTTCTTTAGGTTGTAATTTTTGTTGTAAAAATTCGGGTAAGCGAACTTTACCAATAAAACACAAGCCTTGTGAGTCTTTCTTTTCGGCAGTAATTAAATCTAATTTAGCAGCTAATTCGCGCACTTCTGGCTTGGTCAATTCGCCTATTGGGAACAATGCTTTTGCCAATTGTTCTTGAGACAATTGACATAAAAAATAGGATTGGTCTTTATTTGTATCTTTTCCTGCTAACAACTGAAAAATTTCTTGTCCCTCTTTTTCAATGCTTCCTTTTCTGCAATAATGACCTGTAGCTACATAATCGGCACCTAAGGAAAGGGCAATTTTCATAAAAACATCAAATTTGATTTCGCGATTACACAACACATCTGGATTGGGCGTTCTACCTCTTTCATATTCACCGAACATGTAATCCACAATTTTTTCTTTGTATTGTTCTGATAAATCAACCGTTTGAAAAGGAATTCCCAATTTCTCAGCCACCAATAAAGCATCGTTGCTGTCTTCCAACCACGGACACTCGTTTGAAATGGTAACCGAATCATCGTGCCAATTTTTCATAAAAAGACCAATGACTTCATAGCCTTGCTCTTTTAATAAATAAGCCGCAACACTCGAATCTACTCCACCGGAAAGTCCAACTACAACTCTCTTCATACTTATTTACCTTTCTGTTGTTCTTCTTTGAATTGCGCTTCTGTTTTAGAAACTTGCTCTAGATTTCGTTGTTCATATTTGATCAATTCTTTACTAAATTGAGCTGCTTTAACTTCTTTAATTACCTTATTTTGTTCAAAAAACTTCCAAAGTCCCACACGCTTTCCATTGGCATAATTTCCTTCATACATTTTATTTCCATTGCCATCATAATAAGATGCCAAACCTTGGTACTGACCGTTTTTATAGCTATGTGAATCGAGGGGTTTACCGTTTTCTGCAAATGTTTTGGCTGTACCATTTTTAATTCCTAGGGAATAATTGGTCTCTTCGGCTAACATACTATTGTTATAGAATATTTTTTTAGTACCATCGAGCTTACCATTTTTATACGACTCAATAGTCATTATTGTTTTTGATTCTAAATGATAATATTTCCATGTGCCGTTTGGAATTTTATTCTGTAATTTACCTTCGCTGACTTTATTGCCTTTTTGATCATAAAATATGGCATAACAAGAACCGTCGCCTACAGAAAAATCGCGAGTAGCAATAATTGCACCTGCTTTTGTATCATCAAAATATTTAAAAACGCCTGTCTCTTTACCGTGATTGAAAACACCCTCGTAGCGCGGACGATTGGTTTCTTTGTGCGTTCCTTTCCACAATCCATGACGGTTGCCTTTTGCATCAAATTGGTTGATGTTGTCTTGCGCATATAAGGAAAATGAAAGTAAAAACAAGAGGATGACGTTTTTCATTGTAGTTCTAATTTTTTGTAAAGTTATCAAAAATTTTGACAAAAAAACCCTGACTTTGCAGACAGGGTTTTTGCTTATTTTGAAAAATTATTTTTTCTTTTGTGCGGCTTTTTGAGCTTCTGCTTGCTCCATCAATTCGCGCATTTTTTTCTGAAATTTACTTTCTTTTTTCTCTTTCGTCTTATTCTCTTGTATTTGAGCGTGAATTTTATCTTCTTTCACTATGTAGTTTTTAATAACTAACATGATTCCGATGGTAATTGAATTGGAAACAAAATAGTACAAACTCAATCCAGACGCATAATTATTGAAGAAAAACAACATCATAATAGGCGAAACATAAATCATGATTTTCATGATTTTACCCATATCAGGCATACCTTCTTGCGTTGGCTGACTCATAACTTGGTCACCCGTTGTCATTTTCATATAGAAGAAAATTGCAATCGACGCTAAAATAGGAAACAAACTCACATGACTTCCATAAAATGGAATATGAAATGGCAATTGGTAAATACTGTCATAAGACGATAAATCATCGGCCCATAAGAACGATTTTTGTCTTAAATCGAACATCGATGGGAAAAACTGAAATAAGGCATAAAAAATAGGCATTTGCAATAATGCTGGTAAACATCCGGCCATCGGGTTCACGCCTGCCTTCGAATACAACTTCATCGTTTCCTGCTGCTTTTTCATTGGGTTGTCCTTGAATTTTTCGTTCAATTCAGCGATTTCAGGACGCAATACTTTCATCTTCGCTTGGGACAAATACGATTTGTAGGTTACTGGTGACATCACAATACGCACCAAAACAGTAAATAATATAATCGCAATACCAAAACTAATACCTAATCCCGAAATCATTCCAAATACTGGAATAAAGATGTATCGGTTGATCCATCCAAAGATGCCCCAACCCAGAGGCATGATTTCGTCTAGATTTCTATCATAATCGTTTAATATGGTATAATCTGAAGGACCATAATACCAATTCATGTTGTAATTCAAAGCACCGTTTTTAAATGATAAAGGAATTTGAGCGGTAAAGTTTTTCGTAAATATGGTATCTTTTTCTTCGTCTTCTACTAAATTATCTGATTTAAATTTAGCTGTTTTAAACTTTGTATCAGTTAATAATATTGAAGTAAATAAATGTTGTTTAAAAGCAATATAACTAACATCCACAGCCTCGTCTTCAGAATCACTAGCTGCATTTAAATAGTCGTCTTTACCATCTTCATATTCAAATATTAATTCGGTATAACGATTTTCATAACTAATACTCTTTTCATTACGATAAGACTTTAATTGCCATTCAAGATCTAAAGGTTTAGAAGTATTGACTACTTTTTCTAATCCTTGTGAACGAATGCCAAAATCCAACATATATTCATTAGGTTTCAATACATAACGGTATTCTAAAAACTGATCGGGTCCTGCCTTTAATTGTAGCGTTAAAACTTGATTTCGACCTTCAGTTGTTAGCTTAGGTTCAAAAAACATGTCTTTTGTATGCAACGTTCTATTGTCAGCCGTTTGTAATGTTATATCTAAAGATGCATTTTTATCTTTAATTATTTGAACGGCTTTTTTAGAGTTTTTCTCAAATTGTTCAAATCCTAAAACAGTTGCGTCAACGATATAACCACCTTTATTGGAGATTTTAAGCGATAAAACTTCATTTTTAATTTCGGTTACCGCATCAGTTGCTGATGGAAGTGTAGCCGAATAACCAAACGAACCCAACTGCGCTTGTGCTGCAGCTGTTTGCGTAGAATCTGCTGGAGCTACAATTGTTGTAGCTGTTACCGTCTTAGCTGATTTAGCTTCTTTGGCTTGTTTTTCAACCAGCTCCTTTTTTTCTTTTGCCTTTAATTCTTCTGCTGTTGGCGTGTTAGCATATAACATCCATAACAATATTCCAGAGATCAATACAAATCCGATAATCGAATTTAGGTCTAATTTTTTTTCTTCCATCTACTTATTAGTATTCCGTGTTCCGTATTAAGTGAACCGATTATTTATTTTTATGTTGTACAGCTGCTGCGACAAAACTCACGAAAAGTGGGTGCGGATTAGCAACGGTACTTTTATATTCTGGGTGGTATTGAACACCGATAAAGAAAGGATGTGTAGGAATTTCAACAATTTCTACCAACTTCGTATCTGGATTTACTCCCGAAGCTACCAATCCTGATTTTTCTAACTCGTTTAAATACGCTCCATTGAATTCATAACGGTGACGGTGGCGCTCCATAATCTCTGTTTTACCATAGATTTTTTGTGCCAAAGTGTTTGCTGCGATGCTGCATTTCCATGCCCCTAAGCGCATCGTTCCGCCTTTGTTTTCAATATTTTTTTGCTCTTCCATTAAATTAATTACTGGATGAGCTGTGTTTTCATTCATTTCAGTTGAATTGGCATCAGCATATCCTAAAACATTACGCGAATATTCAATTACTGCCATTTGCATGCCCAAACAAATTCCAAAAAACGGAATATTATTTTCTCTTGCGTAACGAACCGTATCAATTTTACCTTCAATTCCACGACCGCCAAAACCTGGTGCCACCAAAATACCATCTAAATCTTTCAACTGACTGGCAGCAGAACTGGCATCCAAATGTTCGGAATGAATTGAAATCACATTTACTTTGGTTTCATTGGCTGCTCCCGCATGGATAAACGCTTCTAAAATTGATTTATAGGAATCTTGTAATTCTACATATTTTCCTACTAAACCTATATTTACGGTGTTTTTTGGATTTTTCAATCGGAATAAAAACTCATTCCAATTGTTTAAATCGGGGGTGTTTTTTTCGGGTAAATCTAATTTTTTTAACGCCACGCGGTCCAATCCTTCTTCCAACATTAAATTGGGAACTTCATAAATCGTTGATGCATCAATAGACTGTATAACCGCTTCTTTTTTTACATTGCAAAACAACGCCAATTTCTGACGTAAATCTTGCGAAATTTCATGTTCGGTTCTGCACACTAAGATATCGGCTTTAATACCGCTTTCCATTAAGGTTTTTACCGAATGTTGTGTGGGTTTTGTTTTCAATTCTCCGGCAGCAGCCAAATAAGGCACTAAGGTCAAATGAATTACAATTCCGTTATTTTCTCCCAGTTCCCAAATCAATTGACGCACCGATTCGATGTAAGGCAATGACTCAATATCACCAACTGTTCCACCTATCTCCGTAATCACAATATCATAATCACCCGATTTTCCGAGCAACTGCATACGTTCTTTGATTTCGTTGGTAATATGAGGTACCACTTGAACTGTTTTTCCTAAAAATTCACCTCTACGCTCCTTCTCAATAACGGAAAGATATACTCTTCCTGTCGTTACATTATTGGCTTGAGAAGTTGGAACATTTAAAAAACGCTCGTAATGTCCTAAGTCCAAATCCGTTTCTGCTCCGTCATCTGTAACATAACATTCCCCATGTTCATAAGGATTCAAAGTTCCTGGATCTACATTAATATAGGGGTCAAACTTTTGAATGGTCGTTCGGTATCCTCTGGCTTGCAATAATTTGGCTAACGAAGCTGCGATGATTCCTTTCCCTAAAGAAGAAGTCACACCCCCGGTAACAAAAATATACTTAGTTTGGCTCATTGTGTTGTTGTTGTTTCTTTAGATCCGCTAAAGTTGTATGTTGTAATAAATAATAATAACGCGCAAAGATAATATTAATTCGTCAATGTGCCAATTAGTCGATGGATCAATTTTGCAATTAAGTTACAAACAACTTATTTTTGTTTTGGAAAGTTTCTACGGATGTTTCGCACCAATTCTTCTAGTCCGTTTAATTTGAGTTCGTGGACCAATTTTAATTGTTCGCCCAATTGTCCTTTTGGAAAACCTTTATTGGCATACCAAACCACATAATATTCAGGAAGGTCTATCAAATGATACCCTTCATATTTACCAAAAGGCATTTTTGTATGCGCGAGTTTGATGAGGAGTTCTTGGTTGGTCATTTTTTTTGAGGATAAAAAAAGAGAAATGAAGAAAGACTATAAAACTGTCTCTATTCTTTTAACTTTCATCATTGTGCTTTTCTTACTTCCAATTAAAAACAATTTCTTTTTTTATCTCCGGATGCAAGCTATAAAAAACCGGGCAAGTCATGGCCGTTCTTTGTAAGATGGTTTTTGTTTTTTCGTCGGGATGAATAGTGAAATTAAAAGTGACGTGAATTTCTGTAATTCTTCTTGGTTCGGTTCCCATAATTTTGGTTACTTCTGCCGTAGAACCCGAAAAATCGATAGCCAAATCACGTGCTTTGATTCCCATAACGGTAAACATGCAACTTGCCAATCCATTGGCTACGGTATCGGTTGGAGAAAAAGCCTCCCCTTTTCCGTTGTTGTCAAGTGGTGCATCAGATAGGATCTCTGAATCCGATTGCAAATGGATTGATGAGGTGCGTAAATCACCTAAATAGGTTACTTTAGAAGTGGCCATTATTGAACTTGTTTTATGGTTAAATCGGTATCGTAATACAGTAAATAACAGCCATTATTGGTATTGGCGCCATTTGTATTACCATAATCGAAACTATTCTCAACATAGGCTGTTTTGTATTTTGAAGCAGAAGCTGCAAAACCGTCTTCTTGACACATTCGTAAAATCGTATCAAAGGTGCAATCAAATCCTTTAATCGCTACACTATTTGGAGCAATATTATTGATTTTTTTATACTCCGCCGCAAAAAGAAATTCTTCAGGAGTCTCCATAATTTTACTAGAAGTAGGATAAATCATTTTTAAAGTCGTTAGATTTTTAATCGGTATCTCATCAAAATTTAACGCATCGTATACTTCGTAAACCGCCAATTGAATTTCATATTCTTTTTGCAATCCTTTCAACAGATTCGTAATACTAAGAATCGTACTTGCTTTTTCTATTTCTAACACTACAAAATTGGTTTTTCCTTTGACCAATTGCGATTTGAATTGCGCCACATCAAGAGCTCCTTTATCG
>NZ_JBILKB010000045.1:0-16397 GCF_044376915.1 Flavobacterium sp. | reverse complement strand
TTGAAGAAATATAGCTACTTTTGCACCCAATAAAAAACAAAAAAATGGCAAGTAATAGAACTTTTACAATGATCAAACCAGATGCTGTTGAAAACGGACACATTGGTGGAATTTTAAATATGATTTCTGAAGGTGGTTTCAGAATTGTAGCAATGAAATTGACGCAATTAACAGTTGCAGATGCTCAAAAATTTTATGCTGTTCACAGCGAAAGACCTTTCTTTGGTGAATTAGTTGAATTCATGACTAGAGGTCCAATTGTAGCAGCTATCTTAGAAAAAGAAAATGCTGTTGAGAGTTTTAGAACTTTAATTGGCGCTACAAATCCAGCTGATGCTGCTGAAGGAACTATCCGTAAAAAATATGCAACTTCAATTGGAGAAAATGCAGTACACGGATCAGATTCTGATGAAAATGCAGCTATCGAAGGTGCTTTTCATTTTGCAGGTAGAGAGCAGTTTTAATTGAAATATGTTGATTTCAGCATTTCAATTTTAACATAAAATATAAAATCTCGTTTCTTTTGGAAACGAGATTTTTTTTATCGCAATATTAAGTGTGTCACCAATTCTTTTTGAACTTCTTCGTTAATCATTTTAATGATTTTGTCCTTTCCATAACTCAGTTCTTCCCGCAACACTGCAGAAGACAAAGCTACATAAAGCGTACTTCCTTTCAATTGAATTTCTGTTGTATAATTATTGACACCGTTACCCATAACATTTTGCCACGCTTCACGCACATTTACTACATCTATGCCAGATTCTAATTTATTTTGAACAATAAATTGTTTGAGTACATCGGCAATCGAATTTTCTTCATTGAATCGTTTTGCCATTTTACTTTACTGAAAATTTGATGGGTCTTTTATAATGATATTCTAAATCTTGGGTATTCTTTACTACAAAATGATCCTTGCTCAAGGTGATGATTTCTTCATTCCATTTTGCGTAAGTCGTTTTATAATGCAAAGTAGCCGAACCATCCTTTAAACTAACTTGGACTGATTCTTTAATATCATTCGTCAAATAACTTCCATCTACCTGAGGCATGACTTTACTTCTAAAGCCTTTTTTTTGTGCAATTTGAAAATAATCGATGGTTTCATTTACTTTATATTCCTTTGTGTCACCATCTGGCAATGTAACTTTTTCAATTTCCCAATAGCCATTTAAGTACTGTAAATCTGTCTCGGAAATTTTTTGTTTACAAGACAACCCTGTAGCTCCTAAAAAAAATAATATGAATAGTTTTTTCATTTTTAAATACTAATAAGGTCTAAAATTACAATTATTTCTGATTTGAATTAAACTAATCCTTATTTTTATTGTCCAAATCTTGATCTATCAAATGCATTCAATGAAAAAATACACATTACTACTAATTTTATTTTGTTTTGGAATTAGTTGCGAAGAAAAGGATTGTGGCTGCCATTCTCCGGAGGAAACCATGTATTTTCCACCAATCGATTCTTCTAATTGGGAAACCAAAAGTGTGACAAGTTTAGGTTGGAATCAATCACAAGTTCAACCTTTGTTGGATTATTTAGCAGAAAAAAACACCAAAAGTTTCATGGTTTTACACAATGGAAAAATTGTGATGGAATACTATTTAAATGGACATTCCGCTTCAGAAATCTGGTATTGGGCCAGTGCTGGAAAAACCTTAACGGCAACCGTTACAGGAATTGCTGAATTTGAAGGATTTTTAAACATCAATAATAAAGTTTCAGATTATATTGGAACAGGTTGGACAAGCATTCCGTTGGCCAAAGAAAATTTAATCACCAACAAGCATTTACTTACCATGACATCTGGATTAAATGACGCATTAGGAGATGATGTTTCCCCAACCAACTTGCAATATGTCTCAGATGCTGGAACACGATGGGCCTATCACAATGTTTATGTGAAATTGCAAGACGTAGTTGCCCAAGCGACAAATCAAACCTGGAATAACTATTTTAACACCAAATTGAGAAATAAAATTGGGATGAGTGGTTTTTGGCTACCATTAAACGGTTTAAGTGTTTATCGAAGCGATACACGAAGTATGGCACGTTTTGGATTATTAGCGCTTAATAATGGAAAATGGGAAAACGACCAAATTGTTCCAATAAATTACATGCAAAATGCTACAACTACTTCACAAAGTAGCAACTTAGCTTATGGCTATTTATGGTGGTTAAACGGGAAATCCAGCTATCGATTACCCCAAACGCAATTTCAGTTTAATGGAAAAATTATTCCATCTGCCCCCGATGATATGTATTGTGCTTTAGGAAAAAACGATCAAAAAATATATGTCGTTCCCAGTAGAAAGTTAGTCATTGTAAGAATGGGAAATGCTGCTGATGCTGTTAATATGGCCCTTTCCGATTTTGATGAAGTATTGTGGGAAAAAATTAATGCTTTAATCAATTAATTATTTTTTCTCTTTCTTTTTTGCGCTTGTCAGTTTTATGAATACATACATAAATATGGCAAAAGAAATCAATCGCAAAGACATAAAAATAAAGCCCGTTTCGTCAAAAGGAAATGCTAAAAGGGCTAACACTAAAGCTATTAAAAGCAGCTTAACCATTTTATATTTTAAAAATTCCATAATTATTTATTTAAAAAATGAATCCACAAATTCATACTTATTGAAAACTTGTAGGTCTTCAATTCCTTCACCAACTCCAATATATTTAACCGGAATTTGAAATTGATCAGATATACCTATAACAACGCCACCTTTAGCTGTTCCATCTAATTTGGTGACCGCCAAACAAGAAACTTCAGTAGCAGCAGTAAATTGTTTGGCTTGCTCAAAAGCATTCTGACCAGTTGAACCGTCTAAAACCAACAATACATCGTTTGGTGTGTCTTCCACCACTTTTTGCATTACTTTTTTCACTTTAGAAAGTTCGTTCATTAATCCCACTTTATTGTGTAAACGACCTGCTGTATCGATAATAACCACATCGGCGTTTTGTGCTACAGCGCTTTGTAAAGTGTCAAAAGCAACAGAAGCAGGATCGCTTCCCATTTGTTGTTTTACAATTGGTACACCTACTCTATCGGCCCAGATTTGTAATTGATCAATGGCTGCCGCTCTAAACGTATCTGCAGCACCTAATACTACGTTATAACCTGCTTTTTTGAATTGGTAGGCTAATTTTCCAATGGTAGTTGTTTTTCCAACACCATTAACACCAACTACCATAATTACGTAAGGTTTCTTATCGGCTGGAATTGAAAATTCGGTAGCTTCGCCCGAATTGGTTTCCGATAATAAACTGGCAATTTCTTCACGAAGAATTCCATTGAGTTCATCGGTGCCCAAATATTTATCTTTAGAAACACGCTCTTCGATGCGTTCAATAATTTTTAAAGTGGTATTCACTCCTACATCTGAAGAAACTAATATTTCTTCTAAATTATCTAAAACTTCATCATCTACCTTTGACTTACCCGCAACCGCTTTGGTTAATTTTGAAAAAAAAGAAGTTTTCGTTTTTTCCAAACCTTTGTCCAACGTTTGTTTCTCTTGATCGGTTAAGATGGGTTCCTTTTTTTCGGAAGAAAATATTTTTTTAAAAAAACTCATACGTTTTAATTTCTGATTACTAAATAAGAAATAATTGTTGCTTTACGTTCGTTGACAACAAATGTAAAAATAAAAAAGCTACTTTCAAACGAAAGTAGCTTATCTATATAATTGTTTAATGAATTATTTCTTTTTCAAGAATTCATCAACTAATTCAGGAGCCATCACAGATTCAACGAATGTGTAAGCGCCAGTTTTTGGAGATTTAACCATTTTAATAGCTTTGGTTAATCTTTTAGAAGCTGTTTGTAAAGTTGCTACGGTTTTCTTTGCCATGACTTATCTTATTTAATTTCTTTATGTACAGTTACTCTCTTCAAAATTGGATTAAATTTTTTGATCTCTAATCTATCTGGAGTGTTTTTTTTATTTTTAGTTGTAATGTAACGAGACGTTCCAGGAACTCCTGAAGTTTTGTGCTCTGTACATTCTAAAATAACTTGGATTCTATTACCTTTCTTTGCCATTTTGATATATATTATTGCGGATTATACAGATTTAACAAATCCGTTTGCTTTTGCATTTTTCAATACAGCAGCAATTCCATTTTTATTAATAGTTTTTAATGCAGCAGTTGAAATTTTCAACGTTACCCATCTATCTTCTTCAGGAATGTAAAAACGTTTTTTTACTAAGTTAACAGAGAATTTTCTCTTCGTTTTGTTCATAGCGTGAGAAACATTGTTCCCTACCATTGCTCTTTTACCTGTAAGTTCACAAACTCTTGACATTATTATTCAGCTTTATTTCGTTATCTAAAATCAGGGTGCAAAGAAACAAAATCGATTTCATATACACAACTATCTTTTATTATTTTTTTAAAATTTCTTTATAAATGAGTTCCAATGATTTACCAACTGCCCTATCTATTACCTTTTCACGTGGTTGACCGAAGTTAAACTCTTCAACAAAAACCCCCTTTGGACCAGCAACAGCAATAAAAACAGTACCCAAATCAGCCGCAATATCTCCCTTAGACGGACCCGCATTACCAGTGGTTGCAATGGCATAATCAACGTGCATCATTTTTTGAAGTCCTAGCGCCATTTTTGTTGCCACTTCAGCACTCACAACACCGTAGGTTTCGATTGTTGTTTTATCAACTCCTAAAACCCCTATTTTAGTTGCTGTCGCATAACTCACAACACTTCCTTTAAAATAATTTGAAGCGCCAGGAACTGCTGTTATTGTGGCCGCAATTTTACCTCCCGTACAACTTTCAGCGGTTGCCAATGTGAATTTATTTTCCTTCAATAAACGCCCTAACACCACTTCAATCGCCTCATCTTCATTGTAACCGACAATAATATCATTCAGTATCAAATCCAGCTGCTGAACTTGCTTAGCCATTTCATCCTCTAGTTTTTCCTTATTTGTACCTCGAGCGGTTAATCGCAGCCTTACTTTTCCTGGACTCGGTAAATAGGCCAACTTAATACATTCGGGTAAATTATCTTCCCAAGCTTCTATTTGTTCCGCAATCAAACTTTCGCCTCGACCATAAGTCATTATGGTTTGATGTATAATGTAAGGGCGTTCAAATTTGGCTACCAAACTTGGCACCACTTCATTATCAATCAAATATTTCATTTCATAAGGAACACCGGGCAAAGAAATAAAAACCATATCCTCTTTTTCCATCCACATTCCTGGAGCTGTTCCCACCTGATTGAACAAAACTTTTGAAGTGGAAGGCACCAAAGCTTGTTCTTTATTTATTTGCGTAATGGGTCTTTTATAAATGCCTTCAATTATGGCTTTAACATGGGTCAATACAGCTTCATTTTCGACCAAAAAATCATCAAAATAATCACAAAATGTTTTTTTGGTAATATCATCTTTGGTAGGACCCAATCCACCCGTAACGATTACGACCTGAACCTTATTTTGTAATTGTTGAAACGTTTGAATTATATGGGTTTTATCATCTGAGATCGACAGCATTTCATAGGTTGCTATGCCTATTTTATCAAGTGCTTTTGCAATATATGACGAATTTGTATCTATAATTTGGCCAATAAGAATTTCATCACCAATAGTAACAATTGCTGCTTTCATCTTTTGTTTTCTTTTCGAAATTTACAATTTAAAATCCTTTTTGATTTCCTTACTTGCTAAGTCGATTCGGTCTTTTAATGACTTATAGACTTCTTTGATTTCTTTGCGCTTCCCTTCGGTTTTGGTCCACGACATAATTTGCAAATTCTCTTCATAGGACATATCCATGCCTAACAAATCTAAAGTTGGTTTAATTTTATGGCACGCAGCATAGGTGCGGGTATAATCTTTCTCTTCAATAGCTAATCGAATGGATTTCATTTCTGCAGGAACTTCCTCCAAAAACAAAGTTACTATTTGCAATGCAAAATCGGTATCGTTTTCCGAAATTTCATACACTTTTGCTAGATTATACTGTAAAGCCATATTACTTAATTTGTATTTTAAAGAGTGATTTCCCTTCCATGAACCCCTCTAAAACATCTCCTTCTGTGACTTTTGCTACTCCTTTTGGAGTTCCTGTAAAAAGGATATCGCCTTTTTTTAAGGTAAAAAACTGAGAAACATACGCCACTAATGCATCTATATTCCAAAGCATCAACGCTGTATTTCCAGTTTGTACCATTTCACCGTTGGATTTCAATTCAAAGTTAATATTTTCCATTGAATTCAACTCTTTTTTCGGTAAAAAGGCACCAATTACCGCTGAATGGTCAAAAGCTTTCGCTTTTTCCCACGGCAAACCTTTTTCTTTCAGTTGCGATTGAATATCTCTGGCTGTAAAATCAATTCCTAAGCCAATTTCGTCATAATATTTATGTGCAAATTTTGCATCAATATATTTACCTACTTTACAAATCTTAACCAACACCTCTACCTCATGGTGCACATCATTACTGAATGCGGGGATTACAAATGGTGTTTTTTTGGGTAAAACCGCAGTATCTGGTTTTAAAAAAATAACGGGTTCTGTCGGTTTTTCGTTATTAAGTTCCGAAATATGGTCTACGTAATTGCGACCGATGCAGATTATTTTCATGTTTTTAGTAATTCGTAATTGGGAAAAAAGTAATTAGCAACTAGTAACTAATTACTTTTTACTAATCACTCTATTTTGTATTTAACTTTCTCAATTTAATAGCGGTCAGCACTTTTTTAGTATACAAAGGGAAATCGGCGTTTTGAATCCAGCCAAAATAACCCGGTTCTTTATCAAAAACATCATCTACCAATGCGCCTTTGTGTTTTCCAAAAGTAAAAATTTCTTTTCCTTCGTTATTCAACGCAATAAATCCTGCAAAATCAACTGATTTTTTTCGTGTCGTAAATTCAGATAACAATTTCATATCATTCTCTAAATTTTCATAGCGATCCAGTTGCGATTTTAAAATTTCGTACGTAGCCATGGTATCGGCTTCAGCGCTGTGTGCGTTTTCCAAACTTTGTCCGCAGTAAAATTTATAGGCGGCACTTAATGTTCTTTCTTCCATTTTATGAAAAATAGTTTGCACATCTACCGAAACTCTGTTCTTCATATCAAAATCAACTTCGGCACGCAATAATTCTTCAGCCAAAAGCGGAATATCAAAGCGATCGGAATTAAATCCGGCCAAATCAGAATCTTTAATCATGTTATGAACTTGAGTCGCTAATTCTTTAAATGTGGGTTCGTTGGCTACTTTTTCATCGGAAATACCATGAACAGCAGTAGACTGCGGTGGAATGGGCATCGTAGGATTGACCAACCATGTTTTACTTTCTTTGTTGCCGTTTGGGTATACTTTAAAAATTGAAATTTCAACAATTCGATCTCGTGCCACATCAATTCCAGTAGTTTCAAGATCAAAAAAGCATATTGGGCGGGTTAATTTTAATTCCATAATATTGTTATAAGTGACAAAGATAGAAAAACCCGACAGCTTTTAAAACTATCGGGCTTACTTCTATACTATGCTATTTGATTATATTTCTCTATTCGGATCAAATGCTTCGAGGTATTCTGCAACGCGCTTCACAAAACTTCCTCCTAAAGCGCCATCTACCACTCTATGGTCGTAAGAATGCGATAAGAACATTTTTTGACGGATTCCAATGAAATCACCTTCTGGCGTTTCAATAACCGCTGGCACTTTTCGAATAGCACCTAAAGCTAAAATCCCTACTTGCGGTTGGTTGATAATTGGCGTTCCAAAAACAGAACCAAAAGTCCCCACATTAGTAACTGTATATGTGCCGCCTTGTGTGTCATCTGGTTTTAATTTTCCGGCTTTAGCACGGTTTCCTAAATCGTTTACCGCTTTGGCCATCCCTACTAAATTCAATTGATCTGCATTTTTAATTACCGGAACGATCAAGTTTCCATTAGGCAGAGCTGCCGCCATTCCTAAGTTAATATTTTTGCGTTTGATGATAAATTCTCCATCAACCGAAATATTCATTCCTGGAAAATCTTTCAACGCTTTAGCTACCGCTTCCATAAAAATTGGCGTAAACGTTAATTTTTCACCTTCTCTTTTTTCGAAAGTATTTTTAACTTTATCTCTCCATTTTACAATGTTGGTAACATCTACTTCTATAAACGACTGCACGTGGGCAGAAGTTTGAACGGAAGCAACCATATACCCCGAAATCAACTTACGCATTCGGTCCATTTCTACAATCTCGTCACCCCCATTTACAGAAACTGGTTGAGGGTTAGGAGTTGAAACAACAGGCTGAGCACTTGCAACTGAAGACTGAACACTAGATTGACTTGCTCTACTTTTGATATATTTTAATACATCTTCTTTAGTGACGCGACCGTCTTTACCTGAACCCAAAATAGCTTCTAACTCGGCTAAAGAAATTCCTTCTTCTTTGGCAATGTTTTTTACTAAAGGCGAATAGAATTTATCCGATGAAGAAAAATCAGCTGAAGCTACAGCTTCAACAGCAACTTCAACAGTTTTAGTTACTTCCGCAACAGCAACTGACACATCAGTCTTTACTTCTGGAACAGCTGCAACAGCTCCACCATCAGTTTCAATAATAGCAATTGTTTGACCTACCTGTACTACATCATCTACATTGAAAAGGATTTCAACTAATGTTCCTGAAACTTCAGAAGGCACTTCACTATCTACCTTATCTGTAGCGATTTCCAAGACTGCTTCATCCATTGCGATAGTATCGCCTACCTTTTTCAACCAATTGGTCACTGTTGCTTCTGCAACACTTTCGCCCATTTTAGGTAATTTCAATTCAAACTTTGCCATATCTTTAAACTAAAGTTGTGTTTTTGTATTTCGTTTGCAAAAATACTAATTTTTCGTTCTTTTTTCAAAGAAATCAATAATTTTTACAACATAATTATTTGTCCTTTATCTGTAGAATGATTACTCCCAATTACGTAATTCGAACTCACTATATAATTCTTAAAACTAAGGTTTTTATCTTTGTTTTGCTCCATAAAAGTAATAATTTCAGCAAAACTAAAAGTCGCGGTATCAAAAATTATTTCTCTGTTTTTTGAAGGCTCGCTTTCAAACTGATTTAAACTCGAATAATATAGCGTTTTTTGAGATAGATTTATTTGAAGTTGCCCTTTGGTAAAAACAACATATTCATCTATAGTCCTCACTTCATCTTTTTGCTCGTGTTTTTTTAACAGACTAAATACAAAACTTCCCACATACATCATCCCATCAAAAAACCAAGATTTTTTAAAGTGTTTTTTATAAAAAAACTGCATGGCTTCTTGAAAACGTCTTCTGTAGGTTCCATCGCGAACTGTACTCTCCCCTTTGTAATGAATTATCGAAGTTTCGTGAAAATAATAATTTGATTTTCCTGATTTTTCAATCGTATAACTCAAATCAATATCATCAGAGTACATAAAGCAATCTTCATCAAATCCTCCCACTTCGAGATACAATATACGCGGCATCCACATAAAAGCACCCACTAAAATAGCCACTTTTCCCGATTCATTTTCAGCTAAATGTTGGGCATAATAGTCCCCGAAGGCATTTGAAATTTTATACAATCCAAATAGCTTTGTGAAAGCTACCCATGGAGTTGGAACGCCTCGTTTACTTTCGGGAAGAAATTTTCCAGAACCGTCGATTAATTTACAACCGATAATGCCGAGTTGGGAGTTGAGAATTGAGAGTTGGGAGTTTAAAATTTTGACAAAAGTATCTTCAGCCACAACGGTATCAGGATTTAAGATGCAAATATAGTCGCCTTTAGCCTCTGCAACTCCAATGTTATTCCCTTTTGGAAAACCTAAATTAGCTGAATTTTTAATGAGTTTAACATGAGGAAATTTAGTCTTCACCATGTCACAACTATCATCTGAAGAAGCATTGTCAACGACAATAATTTCCGAATCAATTCCTTCTAATGCTCTTTGAACACTAAACAAACACTGCTCTAAAAAATAGCGCACATTATAATTCAGGATGATTACGGATAGTTGCATGGATTTTATTTTCAATATTCAATTAACGAATTAGGCAATTAATTGATGAGTCAAAGTTGCAATTTTTATTTATGAATTGCAAAAATTGAGAATCCAATATCAAATATTAACCTTACTTTTGTACTCCTATTGTCTCATTGGCAAATTTTTAAATTTTCAAATTATTTCATGAACTACCTATCAGTCGAAAATATCTCTAAATCTTATGGCGAACGTGTGTTGTTTGACAACATTTCTTTTGGCATCAACAAAGATCAAAAAATAGCATTTATTGCCAAAAACGGTTCGGGAAAAACTACCATTATGAATATGATTAATGGCCTAGACGAACCCGACACTGGGCAAGTAGTCATTCGGAAAGAGATCAACATGGCATTTTTGTCGCAAAACAATAATTTGCAAGACGAATTAACCATTGAGGAAAATATTTTTGCTTCGGATAATGAAATATTAAAAGTCATCGAGCGCTATGAAAAAGCACTCGAAAACCCAAACGACGAGGAAGCCTATCAAAGAGCCTTTGACGACATGGACCGCCATAATGCTTGGGATTTTGAAACGCAATTCAAGCAAATTTTGTTCAAATTGAAGTTGGAAGACTTAAAAATGAAAGTCAAAAACATGTCGGGTGGACAAAAAAAGCGTTTGTCATTAGCCATCATATTAATCAGTAAACCCGATTTGCTAATTTTAGACGAACCCACCAATCACTTGGATTTAGAAATGATTGAATGGTTAGAAGATTATTTCGCCAAAGAGAACATTACCCTATTTATGGTGACACACGATCGTTTCTTCCTTGAACGCGTTTGTAATGAAATCATCGAATTAGACAACGGAAAAATTTATCAATACAAAGGCAATTATTCCTATTATTTGGCGAAAAAAGAAGAACGTTTGGCTTCTGAAAATGCCAGTATTGACAAGGCTCAAAACCTATTTGTAAAAGAATTGGCTTGGATGCGTCGTCAACCCAAAGCGCGAACCACCAAATCCAAATCAAGACAAGATGATTTCTATGTCATCAAAGAAAAAGCAGAAAGCCGTCGAAAAGAAAATGTAGTGGAGCTCGAAATCAATATGGAGCGCATGGGAAGTAAGATCATTGAAATGGTAAAATTGAATAAGAATTTTCAAGATCGAAAAATATTGGAAGATTTCTCTTATTCATTTCAACGAGGGGAACGCATTGGAATTATCGGTAAAAACGGAACCGGAAAATCGACTTTTTTAAATATTTTAACTCAAACCCTACCTCCCGATTCGGGAAAAGTAATCATAGGCGATACCATAAAAATTGGTTATTATACCCAAAGTGGTATCAACCCAAAACCCGGTCAAAAAGTAATTGACATCATTAAAGAATACGGAGAATACATTCCGCTGACGAAAGGAAAAATCATTTCGGCTTCGCAATTGTTAGAACGCTTTTTATTTGATGCAAAAAAGCAATATGATTTTGTAGAAAAATTGAGTGGTGGCGAATTGAAACGATTGTATTTGTGTACTGTTTTGATTCAAAATCCGAATTTCTTGATTCTGGACGAACCTACCAATGATTTAGACATTGTAACATTGAATGTTTTGGAAAGTTTCTTATTGGACTTTCCAGGTTGCTTGTTAGTAGTGAGTCATGACCGTTATTTTATGGACAAAATTGTGGACCATTTATTTGTATTTAGAGGCGAAGGACAGATTGAAGATTTCCCTGGAAATTATTCCGATTTTAGAGCTTATGAAGATTCAGCCGAACCCAAAACTTTGTCCAATGTGAGTACGGAGAAAGTAAATTGGAAAGAAAAAAATACTGCTACTGTTGGGTTGAATTTCAACGAACAAAAAGAATACAATAAATTAGAACGTGAAATAAAGGATCTCGAATACAACAAAAAACAAATCGAGCAAGAATTTGCCGATGGCAAAGTGACAGATGATGCTATTGAAAACAAAGCAAATGAATTGCAAAAAATCATCCAATCTTTAGAAGCAAAAGAAGAACGCTGGTTTGAGTTGTCAAGTAAAATGGAATAAAAAAAGTAATTAGTGAATAGCCCGACAAATTACTATTCACTCTTCACGAATCACTATTAATGCAACATCAAATTATATCATACCTAAAATTCCTTTGGAACGCCAAAAACGAACATGGCGTGCATTCGCCTTTTGCATATGATTTGGTTACGAAATGTTTTTATTCACGATACGTTCCTGAAAAAAATACAACAAACCTTACGAACAACAAACTCTTACTAAAAACCCTAACGTATTTAAATTTGAAGGATATCATTCGTTTTGATACCCAAGAAAATTTACATTCAACGATAAATGGCTTACTACTTTCCAGTAATGCACTTCAAAATTTTTCCATCGATAAAACATTGCCATTTTGCACTAATGACAGCTGTTTTTTTGTAGAGCATATTCACAAAACAAAAGAAAACGAACTCATTTGGAAACAACTGTACCAGCATGAAGCAGTAACGTGTAGCATAGAAACGTATAATTTAGGCCTGTTATTTATTCGAAAAGAACAACAAAAAGAGCATTTCATAATCAACCCAAATAAATCGTTTAGTTCACTGCTATTTGAAAGAATTCGTTTTTAGTTGTAACAAAATCGACATTTTTTCTACTTATAAAAGTATCGAAATTTAAAACTTCATAAATTACTATTTGTTAATTTTCATTTTTTAGTCAAATGGCAGAATCATTAATCAGTATTACCAATATCAAAAGAGATTTCCCTTTAGGAAACGAAATCGTTTATGTATTAAAAGGCATTGATTTAGAAATAAAAAAAGGCGAATATGTAGCATTGATGGGGCCTTCAGGCTCAGGAAAATCAACCTTGATGAATATTTTGGGCTGTTTGGACACGCCCACTTCAGGCACGTACATTTTAAATGGAAAACACGTGAGTGAAATGCAAGACGATGAATTGGCAGGCATTCGAAATAAAGAAATCGGATTTGTCTTCCAAACATTTAACTTAATGCCTCGAACGACTGCACTAGATAATGTAGCTTTACCAATGGTATATGCAGGATATTCTAAATCGGAACGCATCGAAAGAGCAACTGAAGTATTAAAACAAGTAGGATTAGATGATCGAATGGATCACAAACCCAACCAACTTTCTGGTGGTCAACGCCAACGTGTAGCTGTTGCAAGAGCCTTGGTTAACAAGCCTTCCATAATTCTTGCAGATGAACCAACAGGAAACTTAGACAGTAAAACTTCGGTAGAAATTATGAATTTATTCAACGAAATTCACGCCAATGGCAACACGGTAATCTTAGTAACACACGAAGAAGAAATTGCAGCCTATGCTCACCGAATCATTCGTTTACGAGATGGAATTATCGAAAGTGATACGCAAAATACCCATATAAAAAAGTAACTACTGACCACTATAAATCTACCCGACACGATGCAGAATCTGGTCGGGTTTTTTCTTGCTTTCGCAGTCAAAATAACTACCTTTGCCCAAAAATAACAAATGAATTTTTCTAACTATACTAAAGAATTTTCGTACAACTTTAAATTGGCCTATCCTATTATTTTAGGCATGCTAGGCCATACGCTTATTGGTATTGTTGACAACATCATGGTAGGAAAATTAGGATCTACTGAGCTTGCTGCCGTATCATTAGGTAATAGCTTTATTTTTATTGCGATGTCTCTAGGTATAGGATTCTCAACGGCCATAACTCCACTAATTGCAGAAGCAGATGCCGAAAAAGATGAGAAAAAAATTCGCTCCACCTTTCATCATGGATTGCTGTTGTGCACGGTATTGGGTGTTGCGCTTTTTGCTTTGATAGTATTAGCCAAACCCATTATGTTATTGATGCACCAACCCAAAGAAGTTGTTGAAATGGCCTATCCTTATATAGATTGGGTAGCTTTTTCTTTAATTCCCGTAATCATCTATCAAGGGTATAAGCAATTTGCAGATGGTTTATCGCGTACAAAATATTCTATGTATGCTATATTTATGGCAAATGTGGTACATATTTTCTTCAATTATGTCTTAATTTATGGCGTTTGGATTTTTCCTAAATTAGGCATCTTGGGAGCTGCTTTAGGAACCGTTATCTCCAGAATAATGATGGTCGTGTTCATACATTATATGTTGAAATATGATACGAGCATAAAAATCTATTTCAAAAATTTCAGTTTTAGAGAAATCAAAAAATCGGTACTTAAAAAAATAATCAATTTAGGAACTCCATCGGCCATGCAAATGCTGTTTGAAGTAAGTTTATTTACAGGTGCCATCTGGTTGAGTGGTAGCATCGGAAAAACAAGTCAGGCTGCAAATCAAATAGCACTTACCTTAGCTACACTGACCTTTATGTTTGCTATGGGACTAAGTGTTACGGCAATGATTCGAATTTCAAATCAGAAAGGATTAAAGGACTATGTTAATTTAGTAGTTGTAGCCAAATCGATTTATCTCTTAGCCATAATCATTGAAATTATCTTTGCGATTTTGTTTATAGTCTTCCACAATTACCTGCCGCCTTTGTTTCTGAATTTAGAAAACACGCAGCAAGCGGTAGACAACCTAGAAGTGATACAAATTGCTTCCAAATTGCTTTTAGTTGCTGCCGTTTTTCAAATATCAGACGGTTTACAAGTAGTAGTATTAGGCGCGCTTCGTGGATTGCAAGATGTTAAATATCCTATGTATATCACTTTTGTCGCGTATTGGTTAATAGGGTTTCCCATTTCCATTTATTTGGGATTAAAGACAGAATTGAAAGCAGTAGGAATTTGGATTGGACTTTTAGCAGGATTGACAGTAGCCGCAATATTTTTGTATATTCGCTTTAGTTATTTGACAAAAAAAATGATTCAAGAGCAAGTTCAATTTCCATAACAAACATATTAAAATCAAAAAAAATGACTTTACCAAAATTTGTAATCGGTGACAACACTGATTTTCCGGAAGATATTTTTATTATTCACCTTGAATATCCTCGATTTGTTATTAATTTAAAGGATGACGAAGTAGAATTCTTAGAAGATATTGAAGAAGAAGACGAAAAGGAATTGGAATCCGAAATGGAACATTTAATTACCATTGCTGGAGAATTTTATGATCGCGAAATTGATCGTTACGAAAAGGAATAGTGATCAGTGTTCAGTAAAAGTGTTCAGATATACAATAATTACTAATCACTTTTTACTAATTTCTCTTTATTAAAATACTGTCCCAGCAAACTCATAGCGGCTGCAAAAGGTGAAATTTCATTGGTTGCAACGGCTTTTTTATTTTCTTCTAAGAGTTGGATGACATTGGGATGGTTGTAAAAATGCGATTTCAATTGCTCAAGGATGGTCTCCATCATCCAAAATTGGTTTTGATTTTGACGTTTTTCCTCAAAATAATGATTGGATTTTACGAATTCAAAATACTCGGATATAATTTCCCAAATGGCATCAATTCCCGTGTTTTCATAAGCACTACAAGTCGTTACTTTAGGTGTCCATCCTGAAGATTTGGGTGGAAATAAGTGTAAGGCTCTATTGAATTCTGTCTTGGCTAATTTGGCTTTAGCAATATTATCACCATCTGCTTTGTTGATGACGATGGTATCGGCCATTTCCATAATACCGCGTTTGATACCCTGCAATTCATCACCAGCACCCGAAATTTTCAACAACAAAAAGAAATCGACCATACTGTGTACTGCGGTTTCACTTTGCCCCACTCCTACTGTTTCAATAATTATTGTATCAAATCCACACGCTTCACAGAGAATAATGGATTCCCGTGTCTTTCTAGCCACACCACCTAAGGTGTCTCCTGAAGCACTCGGTCGGATAAACGCATTTTTGTCTTTTACCAATTCTTCCATTCGGGTTTTGTCACCCAAAATACTGCCGTGAGTTATCGACGAACTGGGATCTACGGCCAATACCGCCACTTTTTTACCCAGCGAAGTTAAATACGAACCAAAGGCTTCAATGAAGGTGCTTTTTCCAACACCAGGCACACCTGTTATACCAATTCGGAGGGAATTATTCGCATGAGGCAAACAACTATTTATCACATCATTTGCTTTGAGTAAATGATCGGGATTCGTGCTTTCTACCAAAGTAATGGCACGACTCAAAGCAGTTATATCGCCTTGTAAAATTCCTGAAATCAATTCTTCTGACGTAGGCTGTTGCTTTCTAAATTGCTGAATTTGCTGCGCTACAACTGAACTCACGACTTCAGGTTGTTCCACGCCGTGAATTTCAGAAAGTGCAGATTTTTTATTACTTTTACTCAAGAAAAAAAGTTTTATTTTGTAAATGTAGCAAATTTTATCCATTTTAAACTAATGAACCT
>NZ_JBILKB010000044.1:0-16406 GCF_044376915.1 Flavobacterium sp. | reverse complement strand
AAATAATGAACAACCAATTTAGTAAATTCATTCCTATAAAATTAGTAAAAAACAATGCTTTAGGCTTAAAAATACCAAAAATAACTTCAACGATAGTAAGAATAGAAAGATAAATAAATACTTTCCAAATTCTTCCAGTATGTGATTCGTGTGCTTGTGCCATGATATACTATTATTAATAAATTATACTAAATAGAAGAATGTAAATACAAACACCCAAACTAAATCTACAAAGTGCCAATACAATCCAACTTTTTCAACCATTTCGTAACTTTTTCTCTTTTCATATGTTCCAAGTAATACGTTAAAGAAAATAATGATATTAATCAATACTCCTGTAAATACGTGAAATCCGTGAAAACCAGTAATAAAGAAAAAGAAGTTTGCAAATAATTTACTACCGTATTCATTACGAACTAAATTGGCTCCCTCAACAACATATTTGGTCTCGGCCAATCTTTTCAAAGATTCTTCTCGCGATAAAACTGCTTTTTCCTTTTCAGCGGTAATTAACTCTGTTCGAATTAAAATCGATTCGTCTGCTTTAAATCCTTGCATTACTTCATTTACAGAATAAGAAGGAATCGTTGCTTCTTCCATGAACCAAAATCCGTTATTTCTGTGTAATTGTTCTCTGTCTTCAGTTAAAGTTAAAGCAAAATCCCCTAGTGCTACTCTTTCATATTCACCATTAGCGCCTTTTTTTACAAATTGTAAAATAGAACCTCCTTTAGTCTCCACTGCTCCATACTCTCCTTTAATGAAATTTTTCCATTCCCAAGCTTGAGATCCTAAGAAGATGAATCCACCAACGATTGTAAGCGCCATATAAACAGCTACTTTCGTTTTTTTCAATTGGTGACCTGCATCTACTGCCAAAACCATGGTTACCGAAGAAAAAATCAAGATAAAGGTCATTAATGCTACATAGTACATCGGTGCATTAACACCATGTGCAAATGGAAAGTGATTAAAAACCTCATCGGCTATAGGCCAAGTTTCAATAAATTTAAATCTTGAAAAACCATACGCGGCTAAGAATCCAGAAAAAGTTAAAGCATCCGAAAGGATGAAAAACCACATCATCATTTTACCATAGGTTGCTCCCAATGGACCTGGACCTCCGTCTAAAGCGTGTTCATTTGAAATAACTGTCGCTCCCATAAATTTTTAAATATTAAAAAGTTCCCAAATTTATTATTTTTTTTCTATTTGAAAAAATAGAAAAACAAAAACAAATAAACCCAAATAAAATCCATAAAGTGCCAATACATCGCACTTAGCTCAATACCAAGGGTTTGAGTCGAATTGTATTTTTGTTTATAATGATTATAAATTACTACTAAAAGTGAAATTATTCCGCCCAACAGATGGGCAATGTGTACCAAAACTGTAATATACAAAAAGGAAGTGGTTACATTACTTTCGCTTCCTGTAAAAAAATATCCATTCGCAATCACTTGATCAAAACCTTTAATTTGCAGTGCAACAAAAGCTATTCCTAAAGCTAAAGTAGAAAGTAATAATACAGACGTTTGATTTCTGTTACCTCTTCTCATGGATTTTAGTGCCAAAAAAAACGTAAAACTACTCACTAACATTGCAATAGTACTGAATAAAAATGCAGATGGTAAATGAAAATCTTTTAACCAATCGGGTCGCGATTTACTTACTACATAAGCACTCGTCAATCCAGCAAAGATCATACAAATACTGATCATTCCAAACCACAATAACAGCTTGTAGGTTTTACCTTTGCGTTCTTGTTCTTCTTCAAAAGTCATTCTATTTTCCATAACTATCGTAAAAATTTATCCACTACATATACTATTTGTAGCAATGAAATGTAGGAAACACTCACCAACATTAATTTTCGAGCCGCTTTTGCTTCCATGACTTGATGCAATTTGAAAGCATAAAACAGCATCCAAATTCCCAACGCTACCACAATAATTACAGCAGGAATTGACAAGTACAAATGACCTGTAAATCCAAAGGCGGGAATTACTGAGGCTAAAATAGTCCAAAAAGTATATAATATAATTTGCAGGGCCGTCTTTTTATCTTTTTCGCCAGTAGGCAACATAAAAAATCCTGCTTTTTTATAATCGTCGTATAAAAACCAACCAATGGCCCAAAAATGGGGAAATTGCCAAAAAAACTGAATAATAAATAACGTTCCGGCTTCAATACCAAAGTGTCCCGTAGCCGCAACCCAACCCAACATAAACGGAATTGCTCCCGGAAATGCCCCTACAAAAACCGATAAAGGCGTCATTGTTTTTAATGGGGTATACAAACTCACATACATAAATATCGAAATGGCACTAAACATAGCCGTTTTCGGATTTACATTGTATAATATAACCAATCCCAAAAGCGTCAATATACCTCCAAAAATGAAAGCTGTTTGTTTGCTCATTCGTTCAGAGGGTAACGGACGATTTTTTGTGCGATCCATTAACGCATCCAAGTCTTTTTCTATAATTTGATTGAAAATATTAGAAGCACCTACCATACAGTAACCGCCAATCGCCAATAAAAGCAATATTTCCCAATTGTGAGAAAACCACGAATCAATTCCTAACAAATACCCAGCGATGGTAGAAAAAACAACACTGATGGCTAATCGTGCTTTTGTAATTTCTACAAAGTCTTTATAAAAAGATTTTTTAGGTGGATGTACAGTTTCCAATTTATTAATGTATTTGGCTATAAAATGTGTGCAAAGATACGATATGAAAATTAGAATTTAGAATTTAGAATTTAGAAAATTAGTTAAATATTTAAAAAAAATTAATAATCACTCTTTGAAATTTGTCCCATTACAATTGCTTTGGCAGCAGAAGTTCCAATCCGCTTTACCCCCAATTGAATCATAGCAACTGCTTCATCATAAGTTTTTACACCACCAGCTGCTTTTACCGGCAAAGGAAACGAATTTTCCAGCATTAATTTTATCGTTTCTGGAGTTGCGCCGTTAGGAATATCGTCTGGGGTTTTATAGAATCCGGTAGAAGATTTAACGAATACTTTTTCAAAATCTTTTTCAGAAAAATGAGCAATGATAGTATTTTTAATCAAAACTGTGAGTTGAATAATTTGATGATGATCTAATGCGGCAACTTCAATAATCCATTTGACAATCCTATGATGATCCAATCCTAATTTTGTACAAGCAATTACTTGTTGCTTAACTTCATCAATTGCGCCGTTTTTAAAAGCACTATAGTTAATTACAAAATCTAAATCATCTGCTCCATTTACTATAGCGTCATTTGCTTCTTTGAGTTTATTAGCTAATGAACCTATGCCTTTTGGAAAATCAATAACGGTTCCGATGGTAACTTTAGATTTTGACTTTTTTATCATTTCTTTAGCAAAAGCTACTTGTTCTGGCCGAATCATGATCAATTTGAATTGGCAATCGATCGCTTCTTGAATGGCATTTTTGACCACTTCATTATTCTCCTTTTCGGATAAATTGGCTTGAGCAGCCGTTTTTAAATAGGTAGCATCTAAATAGTGTTTGATGTCCATTATATTCATTTAATTTTTGAGTGAAAATAAAAAAATCCCATCGGAATGGGATCTTATAAAGGCATTATGTCTTTTTATATTTACTTAACAAATAGACCGTTAAAAGTCCTGCCAACGTTCCCATGGTATTCGCTAAAACATCAAAGGGATCGGCATGGCGATTAGTAGTGAAATTTGCTTGCAAAAATTCCATAGAAATACCATAGAAAAGTGTTATGAAAAACAATAAAACACTGAAATATTTATGGGTACTCTTTTTGCACAAACCAAAATACCATAAGATAAAGAACACAAAATAAAATAAAAAATGTGCGGTTTTATCTTTTCCGGGAATCGAAACAGCGGGTAAATTATTTAAACTTGCCAAACTACCTATAGTAACCCCAAGGGTCCAGAGCAGGGCGAGAAAAATAAAATTACGCTCCGATAAGTGCTTTGTAATCTTCACTTGATAAAAGTGTAGCTATTTCTGAAGCGTCTGAAATTTTAACTTTTACCATCCAACCGTCGCCATAAGGATCTGTATTTACTTTTTCAGGATCAGATTCTAATGCATCATTGAATTCAATAATTTCACCTGAAAGAGGCAAGAATAAATCGGATACTGTTTTTACTGCTTCAACTGTACCAAAAACTTCATCTTTATCCAAAGTTTGATCTAAAGTTTCTACTTCAACATAGACAATATCGCCTAATTCTTTTTGAGCAAAATCAGTAATTCCTACAGTTGCAATTTCTCCATCAACTGAAACCCACTCGTGGTCTTTCGTGTATTTTAAATTAGTTGGTATATTCATTTTGGTTAATTATTTAGTGGTACAAATGTAATTGTATTTATTGAATTGTAAAAAGGGTTTTCATTATTTTTAATTCCCAAAATTATAGCGCAAGGTAAATCCAGCCCTTATGTTAGTGATTGGGAAGGAAGTCGATATCACCGCTTGGGAAAACTGATGATCATAAAATAAAATTGCAGTCATGTTTTTACTAAACGAATAATCGGCAGTAAATCGAATCGACCACATATCTTGTCCTCCTCCCAATTGGTTGTTGTTGTAATCCAGGTACCGAACAATAGTTGTATTTTTTCGCAAAGAAAAATCAGCCTTTATATTGATATCACTTTTGATTAATCCTGTTGGATTATCCGCTAAAGCCGAATTAATGGTGACATCTTTGATACGGTAACCCAATCCAACAATGTACTCGTTTCCGCTTACTTCCGTTAAAAGGTTGTTATCAAAACTCATGTTTAATGTTCGGTCTTTTTTGATTTCAGCCAGTACTTTTAATGAATTTTTTAAGGTCAAATCAACTTTTATCAAGGGATTAAATTGTTCGGATAAATTCACATTTGAAATCAACTTATTGGCATAAAAATTACCATTGACATCAGTTGGTGTCGTATTCAAATTGGAACGAAACGCATTTACATTGTAACTGGCTCTGTACCCATGCTGAATAGAAAATGTTTTGAACGAATCTTTAAACCATTTATAGCGCATGAAACCTGTATATTTTATATTCCAATTGGGCAATGGAATTGATTTAAAGACGCCGGTTGAAACTTTTCCTGCATCTTGACCTGAGTAAGCCGCAAGGAAAGAAGGCAACAATACTTGTTGGCTGTTTTTACCAAAACCTACAGGAAATCCTTCTGCATCTCTTGGAATAGAACCTGTTGCATAGTATTTTTCGGCCAATCGGTCTGCTATTACCAAACGATTGGTTCGAAAAGCATCGAAAGCCTCAGAAACATTAATATCACTTTGAGAAAAAGCAGTTTTAATTAGTATTGTTGAAATATTAAAATTTCCAAAATCATAGGGTGAACGTGAGTTATATTGTCCAGCTGAAACGTCAAATTGCTCTGAGAAATTATAAGCATACGTTCGTTCGCCCATTAAATCTATTTTAAAATCGGAGAACGGTTCCAATTGAGCCGTAAAATTTAATTGTGTATTTTTTACTTGTGTAAAATTTTGATTGAACTCTGGAAATGAGGTTAACCAACCGTTTTTTGCAGCTTCGTAACGCACATCTGATTGGCTTCCAAAAACAAATCCAAGAGAGGGTTTTGATGAACCAAAAAAGCCTAATCCTGGTAAATAACCTGGCAACACTGTTCCACTATTTTCTGTAAAATTGACTTGAATATTTTTAACACTTGTTGCCAAACCAATCAATCCACTCATAAAAATATTGCGTTCGCTATTGCTGTTTCTATTGGTTGCTACGACTTTTTGTCCTGGTTTTGGAGCGGTTCCCTTATCTTTAGAATTGGGTGTTCTAGCTTTGTTTGTTTTATTTTTTGTAAGACCTATATATTTATAAAACGTATCCATATTAAACGTAGTGTTTAATTTATGTGAACTGGCGTTTTGAATTGTGTTTCCAAGTTCATAAATGATTCCGTTTTCTGCTTCTATGGAAGAGAAAGCATCAGATGAGCGTTGCCAATTATAGTCGCCCGTGTACACATAAGTCGATTTCACGAAAGCCAAGGCAGGAATTTTATTTATGGGCAAGTCATAATTTACAACAAGCTGTTGATTGTGCTGATTGGATTGACCAATATTCCAGTAATCATCCCATAAATCTAATCCATCAATTGGCATGTTATTTTCGTCCAAATAATTACGCACAATATTATTCGAAGAGGCGGTATAATTAACACGTAGTGACTTCGTGATATTATAATTAAAGCCATATTGATAATTGAAAAAGTAATTTCTTCGGTACAAGTCACCCAATCCAATACCTTGAACATCTACCAAACGAAAACGTTGTTTGTTAAATTGACGAATGATATTTGAACTGAATGATACATTACTGGGTAAGAAATTAAAATTGAGATCACTTAACATTTTATAATAGCCACTTTTCTTTAACGCCTTTGAATTTTTAAAAGGTTCAAAGGTTAACGGTTTAAATGTATAGGCATAATCAACAGACGTTCTGTTTTGTTGGTCTAATAAATTTTCAATTTCATAATCATGATGCTCCGTTTGATTTAGAGAATACGAAAGTGTTAAGTTCTCTACATCATAAAAGTGGGTTTTCTTTTCGGGATTCTTTTCTTTTCTCACCCCAATTAAATTGATACTGGTTCGTTTGGTATAATCGATCGCTCTGTTTTCAATGTTTGCTCTTTGAGAGGCATCATTTGTAACGTCTAACAATTGATTCAGTTCAATGTCTTGATAGAATGGATCAAATTTTGGTGTGATGGTTTCTTCCCCAATCCCATAATTAAAGGGTAAATTTATTCCCCATTTCTTTGGCAATAATTGACCCACATTGACATTGGTTACAATATCGTATTGGAATACATTTTCACGACTTCGCTCATTAGGCCCTTGTTCTAAAGCACCAAAACCTATCGTACTTACACGTGTAGTTGCAGAAACACTTGCAAAATCGGCAATTTTTGCATCCAAATTTGCAATGGCAGCATATCCTCCTTTGTTATCCATATCGGACATTCGCAATTCGTTGAACCATACCTCACCTCGCAAGGGTTCGCCCGAATTCTTATTTTTGAGTCCGACCATCAATGTTCTTACCAATCCAAAATTAGGATTACCTTTTATACCAAAAGTTAATTTATTATCAGAAGAACCTAAGTCTTCTTCTTCTAAAAAGCCAATCCCATTAGGATCGTAAATAATACTTGGATCATTACCCAGGGCTAATATTTTTAATTTGGTTAGTAGGGCTAATGATACTTCCATTTCGTTTTCAGATGGCCAAATTTCTTCCGCCGACGAGGCGCCGTGTGGAGTAATTTTTAACGGCATTTCAACTTGATAAAAATTGTCCGTAAAGTCATTACCAAAGCGAATAAAGGCGACCATTTCATCATCTTGAAGACGATCTGAATTTGCATTTCCTTCAATAGCTTCAGCGTGTAAAAACATTCGTAATTTTTTAAACTGACGCATATCCACATTTACATTTTTAAATACGGCTCTAGAATCGGCAGTTTCTAATCCTCCCAAACCCGAGAGTGTAGGATCTTTTTTATATATACGTAACGATAACGATTGTTCATTTTGATTGATTACCGTATTATTGTTGTATAATTGCTCTCGAACTACTCCTGGTGGTGTAACATAATTAATAGGGGTTCTATTTCCATTTTCTTGTATATTCAGGGCAACTACATCAAAACCAGTATTGTCATCTGTAAGATCAACATCATTAACATCCAGTGAAGTATTGTATCTTCTCCATTCGCCTCGAACCAAGTCTAGGGCTCCAAATCGAAGCGTCACTTCTTGTTTGAATCCTGCCATGTACATGCGCATAAAACGAATGGAACGAAAATCGGAAATTGGTCCTACTTTATTGGCATCGGTAAATTCTAAAATTGGAATTTTATATAAAATCCAACGCACTTTACCCCGTTCGCCATTTGGCAATTCAACACTGTTATCTTCTCGAGAATCGGCTATATAATTTTGGCCAATAGGAACTGCTCCATCTGGATAAAATTGTATAGGAACCTCAAATTTAAAATAGGCATTTATGGTGTTCATCGTGTTATCACGATTGATATCTTCTACGTCTGGAAACGTCGTATTCCCACGATTATTATCGGAAACATTAACAGGAGAATTTCCTTCATTTCCGTTATAATCTCTGTATCGGTTTATAATATCTCCTGATGCATTTAAATAAAATTGGTAATTATCAGCCGCAGGGTCGGGTTGGCTTGCAAAAGCGGGGTACTTAGTAGCCTCGTCTGTATCGGTTAATCCATCAAACCCAGCATCTTGAACAGCTCGATTGGCTTCCGAAGTATCAAAAGCATAAATTAAAGATTGGGATGCAGGCACCTTACCCCAAGCGGTTTCAAACGTAGGCTGAGTAGAATTGGCTTCTGGCAAACCATTTTCAAATAATTTCTTTCCATCGCGAAGTACATCTTCCGAAATTTCACCCAAATTGAAAACAATTTTTCCTGAATTTGTAGGATCGGCGACATCACCCGCATTACCATAATAAGGGTCCATCATCCAAAATTGAATGTACTCTACATTAGATTGTTCAAAATTAGTGGAGTTGATCGGACGCATAATTCCAGCCCAGTTATTTAGTGCATCTGTATCTGAGAAAACATTGGATGTTGCTAATGATGGATTAAAATTATAAGGTCCGCGGTCTTTTGGGAAATAGGTCAAATCTAGGGTATTGATTACAGTAGATTGTCCTTGGACGATATCCGTAACAGGGTATAATTCTCTACTAAAGATACGGCGGGTTTTATTAAAAGATAAATCATCGTCGGATACACCAGCTGGTCGTTGTGTATAAAACAAAGGATCTACAGCATACCAAGACATTTTTGCTCTTTTATAGCCAATATTCAATACATCAACTGGCGGTTCGTTTGCAGTGGGCTCTCCATCAAAATTCTCTTCTAATGGCACACTTGCCAAAGTCCAAGATTGTGGCGAACGCATATCAATTGTAGATTGTGATCCTTCAAAATCGTCGATATAGGTTGTAGCTTCACCATTAAACTGATCTGCTCTCGAACTTCCTGGTTTTAAATAAGCAAATTCTCCTCTAAATGAGATACTAGAAGGCACATCGGTATCAATATTGGGTAATTTATTGACCAAACGCGTTAAAAATGGAACTTCTGTTGAATAATTTGTATTGAACCCATAAATTGTATTGTTCACCGACTCTTGCCCATAATTTGATTTAGTAGTAAAAGGGCGTTCTGACATGTTTAATACCGTAGCGCCCACTAAAAATTTATCGGTAAATTTATGTTCTACATTGAATCCCCAAAAACGTCTGGTTTGTTGTCCAAAAACAGAATTGTTTTCTACGGAAACTTCAATAGGGGTGTTTGAAGCTTGCAAAGAGGGATCCATAATTTGAACTTTCCCTAATTGATAATTTACGGTATAATCAACCCCTTCAATTAATGTTCTTCCACCAGCGGTAACCACAACTGAACCTTGTGGGACATTAAATGCTCCAATTGAAATTCCATCACCTCCTGCTGATTTGAATCGTCCTTTTAATTGAAACTTATTTTTGGCACTTTCTTGTAACGCACCTGCTTGTGTTGATTTGTATAAATTTCTAAAAACATATTTCGATTGGTTGCTGTTATAAATTCCACCATCGTAATCTTCTGAACCATTGTTGCGAAGCTTTTCAAACAAATGTTTTCCAAAAGGCTCAACTGTTGAAAATATAATTCGTCCTTTTTGTGGATCTATGGTAAGTCCGGGAATAAAGTCGAAAAAACCATCTCCTCCTGCTTGTGGATCATTAGTGTAGTTTAATTGATCGACATTGAATACTTTTAACAAAGGAGTATCTGCCACATTTGATGGCAATGGGTCAACTCCCGATTGCGTAATATAGTTCAACGGCGAAGGATCAGTGTATAAGATATTCAACTTAAAATCTTCTTGTTGTAATTGATATCCACTTGGAATTTGATATATATTTTTCATCATCAAATCCCAAACAGGCTCGTCTACTACTACTAAATTTCCTTTCAGCATTTTTAGTACTAATGCTTGCGAAGAAGGAACTCCGGCAGTATCTACATTGGTAGCATCTACACCATCGGTACCAAATTCTCCCACTTGAAATACTTGATCACCAATAGTATATTGATAGGCCACTGCCAATACTTCATCATTGGCTAATCGCTGATTGAGAGATAAATAACCCAATTGCGGATTAAAAGTAAATTCAGATGCTGCTAATTTGCGGGCATTTTCAAGTTTTGCAAAATCAATTCCTTCAGCCATGCCGGCGATATTAAAGCCGTTTAAAGCCGTTGAAACATCACGTATAGAATTGTTTAAAAAATTACTACCAATACTATTGGGATTAAACTTATTATTGGCATTGTCCGTTGGTGTATCTGGGAGTACATTAAAAAACCCTGGATTTGGGACCCCAACAATTTCGGTATCTGAAATTCCAGATTGTTGTGCTTCTCCCAGATCTTGCAAAGCCACAATATTTCTTAAATTATTATCTGTGGTACTTACTCTATTTTGCTTGTTCGTAATCCATACTTCAATACGTGTAATTTGAACGCGAGAATTGATATATGGATAATTTTCTAAGGCTTTGTCGTACTTATTTCTGAAATATTGGGATAAAAAATAATGCCGATCTGAATCGTAATCCAAAGCAAAAAGTTCAAAATCTTGAATGGTTCCACCACCTTGAGAAGTAACCGATTTTGTTTGTGATTTTTGTTCTGAAAACACACCTGTGAAGGTTGTTTTACCAAATTGCAGTTGCGTTTTAACTCCAAATAAACTTTGTGCACCGCGAACTAAGGAATTAGATAACGGGAAACTGACATTTCCTACTTCCAATTTTTTTATTATGGAGTCTTCCCCTCCAGCTACATTTGGATCAAACTCTAATTTAATTAAATTTTGAAATGCAAAGGTAGATTGGGTATCATAATTGATGTTCACACTAAGTCTTGTACCTACTTTACCTTGAAGTCCAACACTAATTCGTTGCGTAAAATCAAAGCTGGTTGTTCTTCTATTTCGTGGTGAAAAGGAAGGGTTGTCTTGTTTTGTAAATCGCACTCCCAAATCTAACTCAACCGATCCTGTTGGCTTGATATCAATAGTATTACTCCCAAAAATAGTTTCAAAGATTTTAGAATTTACCCGATAAACTGGTAATAAATTGCGCTTTGCTGCATCGGTACCAGCTTTTTTGCCGTCAATTGCTGCAGATTTTTCTTGATAATAATCACGCATTTGTTCTCGCAACATCAAATCTTGATATTGTTTTGGGGTCAATATCAATGGATAATTGATATTAAACCCGTCTACCGATTTTGTATAAATGTATCGATCGGTTATGGGATCATAGGTATAAGAGTCTAAGATACTCTTTGGATTTGGAATTTCAATTTTTCCCAAATCAACACCCGTTTTTACGGTATCCTTTGCCTGTTCTCCTACTTGAGCGTGTAGTGAACATGAAAAAAGCATTACTATAAAAAGAAAATAATAATAATTTTTGAACTGTATGGGTCCTATTTTTCTCAAGTCTTATAAATTTTTTAAAGCTTGCTTGATTAAATCTTCAACGGAGGCGTTTGGTGCCTCTCTGATAATTTTATCGATTACCTTTTCAGCAGATTTCCTTACAAAGCCTAAAACTTCTAATGCAGATAACGCTTCATCTTTATTTGTATTGCTTTCGAATACAGAAACTTCGTCTATATTATACACTTTTAACACTTTTTCTTTTAAATCGAGGATAATGCGTTGTGCGGTTTTTGCACCAATACCTTTCATGGATTGCATGGTCCCCACATCATTGGAAGCAATGGCTTGAATGATGAGTTGTGGTGCTAACGATGACAACATGGTTCGAGCAGTACTGGCTCCAACACCCGAAACGGATAACAATAATTTAAATAATTCTCGCTCTTGTTTTTCAATGAAACCATATAAAGTATGTGCATCTTCTCTAATTTGAAGAAAAGTAAACAATTTTAAATTTTCCGAATCTGGAAGTAAAGAATACGTATGCAATGAAATATTAATATGATATCCCACACCATTACAATCAATGATCACTTCGGTGGGTGTTTTTTCAACTAATCGTCCTTGAATGTGTGCTATCATCGTATTAAGTTATTGTTTTTTCTTACCTTTTTCTTGTGCATCTACAACAGCAACCGCTGCCATATTTACCATTTCTTCTACACTAGCACCCAATTGAAACACGTGAACAGGCTTATCTAATCCAAGGATTATTGGACCAATTGATTCCGATTTGTTTAACTCTTTTAATAATTTATAAGTAATGTTTGCCGCATCTAAATTTGGAAAAATAAGTGTATTTACTTTTTTATTGACCAATTTAGAAAATGGAAACTTACTTTTTAACATATCTGGATTTAAAGCAAAGTCTGTTTGAATTTCGCCATCTACTACAAGATCTGGAAAATTTTCATGCAAGTAATTAACCGCTTGTCTTACTTTATTTGGACCTTCATTTTGAGAGGAACCAAAATTGGAATACGAAACCATAGCAATTACAGGCTCCATTCCAAACATGCGAACCGCTTTTGCTGTCATTAAAGCAATTTTAGCCAATTCATCAGCTGTTGGATTGGGATTGATCGCCGTATCCGATAAAAAGATGGGACCTCTAGCCGTCATCATCATATTCGTTGTTGCAATTTTTGAAACACCCGGCATTCGATCAATAAGTTGCATAACAGGCTTAATAGAAGAAGGATAACTTCTAGCATGACCCGTTAAAAAAGCATCTGCTTCACCAGTATTGACCATCATTAACCCAAAATAATTGCGTTCGCGCATCCACTTTTCGGCATCTAATAATGTAATTCCTTTGCGTTTGCGACTTTCCCAAAAATGAGTAGCATATTCCAATCGTTTAGCTTCTGATTCTTTTGTTTTGGGATCAAATACAGGCACTTCAGCATCAAAACCAATTTCTTCTTTTAGTTCGTTGATGATTTCTTTATTTCCCAATAAAATTGGAAAACCAATACCTTCTTCGTGTACAATTTGAGCCGCTTTTAATACATCTATTTGATCGGCTTCAGCAAAAATAATGCGTTTCGGACTGGTTCTCGCTCTGTTGGTTAACAAACGGATCATTTTATTATCAGAACCCATTCGTTCCAATAAATCATCTTTATATTTCTCCCAATCGGTAATTGGGGCCAACGCAACACCCGATTCCATTGCTGCTTTTGCTACCGCAGGTGGCACTTCGGCAATCAATCGTGGGTCAAAAGGTTTTGGTATGATATAATCGCGACCAAAAGTTAATTTGGTTTCGCCATAGGCAATATTTACTTGTTCTGGCACAGAAGCTTTGGCTAAATTTGCCAAGGCTACTACAGCTGCCTTTTTCATTTCTTCATTAATTTTAGTGGCTCTTACATCTAAAGCGCCTCTAAAAATAAATGGAAATCCAAGAACGTTATTTACTTGATTAGGATGATCCGATCGGCCTGTAGCCATAATAATATCCTTTCGGGTTGCGATGGCTAGATCGTAATTAATTTCCGGCATTGGATTGGCCATAGCGAATACAATTGGATTATCTGCCATAGACAACAGCATTTCAGGAGTCACAATATCACCCGTAGATAAACCTACAAAAACATCGGCTCCTTGCATGGCGTGCGCTAAATCATTATATTGTTTGTCTGTAGCATACGCACGTTGCATGTCTGATATTTTTGGATCGTCTTTTCGCAACGCCCCTTTACTATTAAACATGACTACGTTTTCTGGTTTCACTCCAAAAGAAACGTATAAATTAGCACATGCAATAGCGGCAGAACCTGCTCCAGAAATTACCACAGAAACTTCTTCCATTTTCTTGCCGGCCAACTCAACAGCATTCAATAAGGCTGCCGAAGAAATGATAGCGGTTCCATGTTGGTCATCATGCATTACTGGAATATTCAATTCCTCTACTAAGCGTCTCTCAATTTCGAAAGACTCAGGCGCTTTGATATCCTCAAGGTTAATTCCGCCGAAAGTAGGTGAAATGTTTTTAACCGTCTCAATAAACTTATCGACATCTTTAGTATCCACTTCAATATCAAAAACATCGATATCGGCAAAAATTTTAAACAGTAGTCCTTTTCCTTCCATAACTGGTTTTGAAGCTTCGGGACCAATGTCTCCTAGACCTAAAACAGCAGTTCCGTTTGAAATTACGGCTACTAAATTTCCTTTTGCGGTATATTTATAAACGTTGTTAACGTCTTTTTCAATTTCTAAACAAGGCTCGGCAACACCCGGCGAATACGCTAATGCTAAATCTCTTTGGGTTGCATATTTTTTAGTGGGCACTACCTGTATTTTTCCAGGAGTAGGTTTCGCGTGATATAATAAGGCTTCTCTACGTTTACTATCTTTATGCATGGTTTTATATTTTACTAACTTACAAATATAAGGGTATGCCCCTAAAATGAGAAATTATTTTAGTATTCTTTTAAAAAATTTATATTACGAAGTACCCCTTCAAATTTTGAACGCTTTAATGCTGAATTTTTAAATACCTGTTGGAAAGTATCGTGGGTTATTTCGTCCCAATCCGATTTGGAAAACTTTAAAATTTCAGGACTGGCTTTTAACAAGGGCTCCGAATGTGGTTGTGAAAACCGGTTCCAAGGACATACATCTTGGCACACATCGCAACCGAACATCCAATCGTCAAATTTACCTTTCATGTCTTGCGGTAAATTATCTTTCAATTCAATGGTAAAATACGAAATACATTTACTTCCATCCACTACATAAGGCGCTACTATGGCTTCCGTGGGGCAAGCATCTAAACAAGCCGTACACGTGCCACAGTGATCGGTTGTGGCGGTGTCATATTCCAAATCCAAATCTACTATTAGTTCGGCAATAAAATAAAATGAACCCGTTTTTTGCGTGATCAAATTGCTGTTTTTTCCTATCCAGCCTAAGCCACTTTTTGCTGCCCATGCTTTGTCCAATACTGGGGCTGAGTCTACGAAAGCTCTTCCTGACACTTCACCAATCTCTGCTTGAATAAAAAATAAAAGTTCTTTTAATTTTTCTTTAATGATATAATGGTAATCTTGTCCGTAAGCGTATTTTGAAATTTTATACGATTCTTGATTTTGAAGTTCCGATGGATAATAATTTAACAACAAAGAAATCACACTTTTAGCACCGTCTACTAATAACGTAGGATTTAAACGCTTGTCAAAATGGTTTTCCATGTAACTCATTTGACCGTTCATATTTTGGTTCAACCAATTTTCAAGTCTTGGCGCTTCTTGTTCTAAAAAACCAGCTTTGGAAATACCACAAGAGAGAAAGCCGAGTCTTTTGGATTCGGCTTTAATTACTTTTGAGTATTTTTCATTGTTGTTTATCAAATTAGAACAATCCTCCTTGAATGATATTTTTAATTTTTCCTAAATGTTTATACGCTTTTTCGGTTACTTCTCTTCCACGAGGAGTTCTCATGATAAAGCCTTCTTGAATTAAGAAAGGTTCGTACACTTCTTCAATGGTTTCACCACTTTCGGAAACTGCGGTGGCTAATGTCGATAATCCAACTGGTCCACCTTTAAATTTTTCAATGATGGTGAGTAAAATTTTATTGTCCATTTCATCCAATCCATGAGCATCAACATGTAACGCTTTTAAAGCAAATTTTGCAATTTCAATATCAATTTTACCATTCCCTTTTATTTGAGCAAAATCACGTACACGGCGCAAAAGTGCATTTGCGATTCGCGGTGTTCCCCTACTTCTGCCAGCAATTTCGATTGCAGCTTCCATAGTGATTGGCATTTTTAATATAGCAGCACTTCGTTGTACAATAGTGGTTAACAGTTCGGTGTTGTAATATTGTAAGCGACTTTGAATTCCAAAACGAGCACGCATGGGTGCGGTTAACAAGCCGGAACGTGTTGTTGCTCCTACTAACGTAAATGGATTTAGATTGATTTGAACGGTTCTTGCATTTGGACCCGATTCAATCATGATGTCAATTTTGAAATCTTCCATTGCCGAATACAAATATTCTTCAACTATTGGGCTTAAACGATGGATTTCGTCTATAAATAAGACATCTCGTTCTTCCAAATTGGTTAATAGTCCGGCCAAATCACCAGGCTTATCCAATACGGGCCCCGAAGTAATTTTAATGCCCACTCCCAATTCATTGGCTAAAATATTAGCCAACGTGGTTTTACCCAAACCTGGAGGTCCATGAAACAAGGTATGGTCTAAAGCTTCATTTCGCAAATTGGCAGCCTGCACAAAAACAATTAGATTTTCCAAAACCTGTTCTTGTCCAGCAAAGTC
>NZ_JBILKB010000043.1:0-17123 GCF_044376915.1 Flavobacterium sp. | reverse complement strand
GCTGCACTTCGCTGAACAATCGTGGTTAAAAGTTCGGTATTGTAATATTGTAAGCGACTCTGAATTCCAAAACGAGCACGCATAGGTGCTGTTAATAAGCCGGAACGCGTGGTGGCACCAACTAACGTAAACGGATTTAAATTGATTTGGACGGTTCTTGCATTGGGACCCGATTCAATCATGATGTCAATTTTGAAATCTTCCATAGCCGAATACAAATATTCTTCAACGATTGGGCTTAAACGATGAATTTCGTCAATAAATAAGACATCTCGTTCTTCCAAATTGGTCAATAGTCCGGCCAAATCCCCCGGTTTATCCAATACAGGCCCCGAAGTAATTTTAATGCCCACTCCCAATTCATTGGCTAAAATATTAGCTAACGTGGTTTTACCCAAACCTGGAGGTCCATGAAACAAGGTATGGTCTAAAGCTTCATTTCGCAAATTGGCAGCCTGCACAAAAACAATTAGATTTTCCAAAACCTGTTCTTGTCCAGCAAAGTCATTAAAACTTAACGGACGCAACGCTTTTTCGATATCTATTTCTTGTGGAGAAAAGGATTCTTTATTGGGATTCAAATTTTCATTCATAAAAACAAAGATAGTAAACTTATAAAACAAAAACCTCTCCGAATTGGAGAGGTTTGTATATAGTTGGGAAAATCTTAGTGGTGTAACACTTCTTCTCCTTCTTTCATTGGTGTGATTTGAGAAACAAAGTCTTCATCATGACCTGGTTTACTGTAATCATATGGCCATCTGTGAACTTCAGGAATTTCTCCAGGCCAGTTTCCATGTAAATGTTCAACTGGAGTAGTCCATTCCAAAGTATTAGATCTCCATGGATTTTGTGGTGCTTTTTTACCATAGAAAATACTGTAGAAGAAGTTCCAGAAGAAAACGATTTGGAACGCCGCACCCACGATAGCAAAAATCGTAATTAAAACGTTCACATCAGCTAATTCATCAAATAATGGGAAAGCTGAATTGGTATAGTATCGTCTAGGTAAACCAGCCATTCCAATAAAGTGCATTGGGAAGAAAACGCCATAAGCACAAACAGCAGTTACCCAAAAGTGAACATACCCTAAGTTTTTATTCATCATTCTACCAAACATTTTTGGGAACCAGTGGTAAACACCAGCAAAGAATCCGTATAAAGCAGAGATACCCATTACTAAGTGGAAGTGAGCTACTACGAAATACGTATCGTGCACGTTTATATCCAACGTTGAATCTCCAAGAATGATTCCGGTTAATCCTCCCGTGATGAAAGTAGAAACCAATCCAATAGAAAATAACATAGCAGGATTTAACTGTAAGTTACCTTTCCAAAGTGTTGTGATATAATTAAATGCTTTTACAGCAGATGGAATTGCAATTAATAATGTTGTAAAGGTAAACACAGAACCTAAGAAAGGATTCATACCCGAAATAAACATATGGTGACCCCATACAATAGTTGATAAGAATGCGATTGCTAAAATAGAAGCAATCATCGCACGGTAACCAAAAATTGGTTTTCTAGAGTTGGTAGCAATAATTTCAGAGGTAATCCCTAATGCTGGTAACAATACAATGTATACTTCAGGGTGTCCTAAGAACCAGAATAAGTGTTCGAATAATACCGGAGATCCTCCTTGGTAATGTAATACTTCACCTTGAATGAAAATATCGGATAAGAAGAATGATGTTCCAAAACTTCTATCAAAAATTAATAATAAGGCTGCAGAAAATAATACCGGGAAAGATACAATTCCAATGATAGCCGTTACGAAGAAAGCCCAAACTGTCAATGGCAATCTCGTCATGGTCATTCCCTTAGTTCTTAAATTGATTACAGTAACCACATAGTTCAAGGATCCCATAAGTGAAGAGGCAATGAAGATAGCCATGGAAACCAACCATAAGGTCATTCCTAATCCAGACCCTGGTATCGCTTGCGGCAAGGCACTCAATGGAGGATAAATTGTCCAACCCGCAGAGGCTGGCCCAGATTCTACAAACAAAGAGGCTAACATGATGACAGAAGAAACAAAGAACATCCAGAAAGACAACATGTTCATAAATCCGGAAGCCATATCACGTGCCCCAATTTGCAATGGAATTAATAAATTACTAAAAGTTCCACTCAAACCAGCGGTAAGTACAAAAAATACCATGATAGTACCGTGAATAGTTACCAACGCCAAGTAAATATCATTACGCATTACTCCGTCTGGCGCAAAATTATCTCCTAGGAATACTTTGAAAATTCCGAAAGATTCTTCTGGCCATGCAATTTGCATACGGAAGAATAAAGATAAAACAACTCCTACAATACCCATTAATAATCCAGAGATAAGGTATTGCTTCGCTATCATTTTGTGATCAATACTAAAAATATATTTAGTAATGAATGTTTCTTTATGATGACCGTGATCGTGTGACATATTAATTCTATTATATGTGATAAAAATTCTTATTTAATAACTTGAGCAACAACTTTTGTAGAATCTACGGCAGGAGTTCCTGCTGCTTCAAAGGGTTGAGGAGCATTGGCTTCTTTCCATTGTTGCGCTAATGTAGGTTTTTCAGCTAACCAAGCTTTGTATTCTTCAGGTGTATCCACTACAATTTTCATTTGCATGTTGTAGTGAGAAGCGCCACAGATTTTATTACACAATAACAAATAGTCAAAGGTGTAAGGATCTAAAGCAACACCGCCTTCGGCAACAATTTTAGCACTGTTTTTAGTTCTAATTTTGTTGATTTTATCCACTTTGGCTATAATAGCTTCGTCATTTCTCATGTCGGCAGTAGTAACCGATGGTGTAAAAGAGAATTGTGTAATCATCCCTGGCACACAGTTCATTTGAGCTCTAAAGTGAGGCATGTAAGCCGAGTGCAATACGTCTTGTGAACGCATTTTAAAGATAATTTTTTTACCAACAGGCAAGTGCAATTCAGTTACTACCTTATCGTCTTGTGCAGCTGGATCGGCTAAATCAACTCCTAAGGTATTGATACCTTCTATTAATCGAACGTTAGCTTTTCCTAAAGTTTTATCTTCACCAGCATAACGAGCTTCCCAACCAAATTGTTTAGCATATAATTCGATTACAATAGCATCTTGTTTGTCTTCTTCGTCTACAAACATTATATTATTCCATGTGTATAAACCATACATAATCAATCCTGCCAATACAATAACTGGTATAATGGTCCAAATGGCTTCTAATTTATTATTGTCTGCAAAATATAGTGCTTTTTGACCTTCTTTTCCTCTGTACTTGAATGCAAAATAATGCAATAAGAACTGTGTAAAAGTTTGAACAAAGAAAATCAATGCCATAGAAATTGCCATAAGGCTATCAACGTCTTTACCATGTTCAGAAGCTGGAGTACCTAAAATTAAATCACCCCATGCATATAATGAATAGATGGTAAATACATAAATGAAACCAACAAAGGCAAACATCAAATAACCATTAACACTATTATCTTTATCGTTAGCAACTTCTGAATTTTCAGAAGCAGTTCCAAATTGAGTCAAATCATAAATTTTAGTCAATTGCCATAAGGCTATTCCGATTAAAACTAAAACTGTAAATACCAAGAAACTTGTCATTTTTTATTTCTTTTTAACTATTAATAATGAAAATGTTTACTTTCCTCCATATAAGGATTTCCTTTCGCCACAAGTGGTGCTTTTGTTAATGTAGTAAATACTACAAAAATGAACAATCCTAAGAAAAATAATAAGGAACCAATTTCTGGAATACCAATGAACCATTGATCACCTACTGTTGCTGGCATGATCATATTGAAGAAATCAATATAATGTCCAAACAAGATTACAGTTCCTGCCATTACAACAACCCATGTTAATCGTTTGAAATCTGTATTGATTAAAATCAACAATGGGAAAATGAAGTTCAGTGCTAACATTCCAAAGAATGGTAATTTATAATGTTCAATTCGAGTTACAAAATAAGTAACCTCTTCTGGAATATTTGAATACCAAATCAACATGAATTGAGAGAACCATAAATACGTCCAAAAAACACTGATTCCAAACATGAATTTCGCTAAATCATGAATATGGCTAGTATTTACTTGTTCTAAATATCCTTTTGATTTTAAATATAAAGTTGTCATTGCAATTACGGTAATTCCACTTACAAAGAAACTTGCGAATACATACCATCCAAATAATGTACTGTACCAGTGTGGATCTACAGACATAATCCAATCCCAGGACATCATTGACTCAGAAACAATGAAGAATACTAAAAAGAAAGCCGCTAATTTGAAATTTCTCTTGTATGGTGCATTATCTGAAGCCGAATCTTGAGCAATAGAATTTTGTCTGAATTTAAATCGAACCCAATTCCAAACTCCTAAGAAGATAACAGCAGTTACTAAAAATCTAACCACGTTTAACCATCCTTTTTTCTGGAAAATAAGTTTATCAAAATGTACAGATTCTGGATTGATTACTTCTGGATCCATCCAAACAAATAAATGATTATGACCCCAATGCATAGTAGCAGCAACTAACAACACGAAGAAAATAATTGAACCTGGCAATAAATATCCCGTGATTCCTTCCATTACTCTAAATAAAATTGGAGACCATCCCGCTTGAGCTGCATACTGTATCGCATAAAAAGCAAGTACACCCAATGAAATCAACATAAAGAAAATACAAGCAACATACAAAGCAGCCCATGGCTTATTCTGTAATTGATGTAAAACGTGTTCTAAATGTTTTTTATGTTCGTCTCCGCTATGAGCAACGTCTTCTTTATGATGAGCATCATGATCATCTGTATGTGTTTCAGCTGCAGCAACTGCAGCAACGGCTGCACTATCAACAATAGTTTCTTCCGCATGTAAGGTATCAACAGCTGTTGTTTTTGTAGAATCTGCTATAGTAGCATGAACTTCAGAATGAGAAGGTTCTACAACATGAACGGCATGTGCATCATGTGCAACTTTATCGGTATGAGAAGCCTCGCTATGGTGACTGTCTGCTAACAATTTTTCAACATCTTCAATAGTTTTAGGAGCATTTAAAAATCCTACAACTATTCCAACAACTCCTAGAGCCATTAAGACAAATGAAAATGTTTTTAATTTACTTGAAAACGTGTACATATCTATTATTTTCAAAAGGTTTTATTATTATAATCCAGCTTTTAATTTTAAAACGTAATCCGCAACTTGCCATCTTTCTTCCTGAGACAATTGGTTTGCGTGAGATCCCATAGAGTTTAATCCATAAGTTACTACGTGAAAAATACTTCCGTCTGTAATTTCTCTATCTTTATAACTTGGTACACCAAGAAATTTCTCTTTGACTACTAAATTTCCTTTTCCATCTCCTTTTTCACCATGACAAATGGCACAATAAACATTGTACAAAGTCTTCCCTTTTTCTGCGTCCAAACTTAACGAATCTAATGGTGATTGTAAGGATGCTTTGGCCAATGCATATCCTTCAGGAGTATTTGGAATATCATAAGGCATAAAACCTCTTTTAATAGATCCTTTTGCAGGAATTTGAGCTTCCACGCCACCTTTAAATACTTTATGCTCAGAATAGGTTTCATAAGAAACTGCTTCATACATGTTTGGAAAAAACTGATAGTTAGGCTTAGATTTATCGAAACATGAAGTTGCCACTAAAGACAAACCTACTACTGCTACTATTTTATATAATCTTTTCATAACTCCTTCTTAATGCTTTTCAATTACTTTAACTTCTACTGCTCCAGTACTCGTGAAAAATGAAACCAATTCTTCTTCATTTCCATTAATTCCTACTTCCATTAAAAAATGGTCGTCTGTAGTTCTTACGTCTGGATTTTCAGCTTTTTTGAATGGCCATAATTTACTTCTCATATAAAAAGTAATAACCATTAAATGGGCTGCAAAAAAAACGGTTCCTTCGAACATGATAGGTACAAATGCAGGCATATTATCAATATAACTAAAACTTGGCTTGCCTCCAATATCTTGGGGCCAATCTTGAATCATAATGAAATTCATCAAAGCAGTGTAAATTGAAAGTCCCGTTATTCCGTATAGAAATGCCGCAATAGCAATTCGTGTTGGAGCTAACCCCATTGCTTTATCCAATCCGTGAACTGGAAATGGAGTATATATTTCTTCAATATGATGATGCGCTGCTCTGGTTTGTTTTACAGCATCCATTAAAACATCATCATCATTATATATCGCGTGTATTACTTTATTACTCATAATATTAATGATTATCTGAATGATTGTTACCGTTTGCTTCTCTTTCTTTCTTGTAATTATCTCCAGAAGATTTCAAAATTGTTTTTACTTCTGCTTGTGCAATTACAGGGAAACTTCTAGAGTATAATAAGAACAATACAAAGAAGAATCCAATTGTTCCAATATAGATACCCGCATCAACAAAAGTTGGTTGGAACATCGTCCATGAAGATGGTAAATAATCTCTATGTAATGAAGTTACGATAATTACAAAACGCTCAAACCACATTCCTACGTTTACCACAATTGAAATGATAAAAGAAGCCATAATGTTTGTTCTAATTTTCTTAGACCACATTACTTGTGGAGAAATTACATTACAAGTCATCATCAACCAGTATGACCACCAGTAAGGACCTGTAGCTCTATTTAAGAAAGCATACTGTTCATATTCAACTCCAGAATACCAAGCCACAAATAACTCTGTAATGTATGCACAACCTACTATAGAACCTGTAATCATAATTACAATGTTCATTAATTCGATGTGTTGCACAGTGATATAATCTTCTAAGTTCGATACTTTTCTCATGATGATCAACAAGGTATTTACCATTGCAAATCCAGAGAAAATTGCTCCCGCTACGAAGTAGGGTGGTAAAATTGTAGTATGCCATCCTGGAATTACCGAAGTAGCAAAGTCAAAAGATACAATAGTGTGAACTGATAATACAAGTGGAGTAGCTAAACCAGCCAAAACTAATGAAACTTCTTCAAAACGTTGCCAGTCTTTTGCTCTTCCCGACCATCCAAAAGATAAAATCGAATATACTCTTTTTGTAAATGGAGTTACCGCTCTATCACGTAACATCGCAAAATCAGGTAATAATCCAGTCCACCAGAACACTAAGGATACCGATAAATAGGTAGAAATTGCAAATACGTCCCATAATAATGGTGAATTAAAATTCACCCATAAAGATCCGAATTGATTTGGAATAGGTAATACCCAATATCCTAACCATGGACGACCCATGTGGATGATTGGAAATAATCCCGCTTGAACGACAGAAAAAATTGTCATTGCTTCTGCAGAACGGTTAATCGCCATTCTCCATTTTTGACGGAACAATAATAATACGGCTGAGATAAGAGTTCCGGCATGACCGATACCTACCCACCAAACGAAGTTGGTAATATCCCAAGCCCAACCTACTGTTTTATTTAATCCCCATGTTCCAATACCAGTAGAAATAGTATAAACCATACAACCTAATCCCCATAGGAAAGCGGCTAATGCGATTGAAAATACTGTCCACCATTGCTTGTTTGCTCTACCTTCTACAGGTCTAGCTACGTCTACCGTTACATCGTGGTAAGATTTACTTCCTACTACTAACGGTTTTCTAATGGGTGCTTCGTAATGAGACGACATAATCCTTTATATTGTTTCTGTTAATTAATACTTATTTATCGTTTCTAACTTTTACGTGATACATCACGTTTGGTTTTGTTCCAATATGCTCTAATAAATGATACATTCTTTCGTCTTCCAATAATTTGGCAACATCAGAAGTCTCATCATTTACATCACCAAACTTCATAGCCCCACTAGTACATGCTGCAGAACAAGCCGTTTGGAATTCATCTTTTCCAACCAATCTTCCCTCGCGTTTAGCTTTTAACTTAACGGCTTGTGTCATTTGGATACACATGGAACATTTTTCCATAACCCCACGAGAACGAACGTTAACGTCTGGATTAAGAACCATACGACCTAAATCATCATTCATATGATAATCAAACTCGCTATTTTTATTGTACAAGAACCAGTTGAAACGTCTTACTTTATACGGACAGTTGTTTGCACAGTAACGTGTACCCACACATCTGTTGTATGCCATATGATTTTGACCTTCTCTACCATGGGATGTAGCCGCCACAGGACAAACCGTCTCACAAGGAGCATGGTTACAGTGTTGACACATTACAGGTTGGAAAGCAACTTGTGGATTTTCTGATGGATCTTCCATACCTGTGAAGGTATCGATTGAATTCATTAATCCTGAAGTTCCTTCTTTTAATTCAACATCTGCTGAAAAGGTAGCTTCCGATGAATAATATCTATCAATACGCAACCAGTGCATATCTCTACTTCTTCTAACTTCTGATTTTCCAACAACGGGTACGTTATTTTCTGCATGACAAGCGATAACACAAGCTCCACATCCCGTACACGCATTCAAATCAATTGACAAATTGAAATGGTGACCTGTTGAACGATCAAATGATTCCCATAAATCAACTTCAGTAGCTGCAGTTGGTTTATGATCTAAAGACACCATCGGAATTGGATTCCACTCTTTAGCATCTTTGGTATTGAATACTTCTAATGTAGTTTCTTTAACAATATCTCCTCTTCCCATTAAGGTTTTTTGCAGCTGCACACATGCAAATTCATGTTCGCCTTCTGCAACCACAATAGTAGCTGATTGATTTGCATTTAAGTTAGTATATAAAGCATACGCATTTACACCCACTTGCATTTCTTCTTTTAAACCTAATTTTTTACCATATCCAAAAGCCAAACCTAAAGTTCCTTTAGCTTGACCGGGTTGAATTACAACAGGAACGTTTTCTAGCGTTGCATTTCCTACTTTAATGGTAGCATAACTTCCGTTTAAACCACCATTAGCAACATTCCAGTTTTTAAAACCGTTAGCTTCTGCATCTGCTTTAGACATGGTTACATAGTTATCCCAAGAAACTCTTGTGATTGGATCTGGAAACTCTTGCAACCAAGGATTGTTTGCTTGTTGGCCGTCTCCCATTCCAACTTTTGTATACAATACCAAGTCAAAATTTGAAGCCTTTGCTTGTGCTAAAGCACTTGCAGCAGCTCCATAATTAGCGGCCGAAGCAGCTAACGGGCTTGCAATTGAAGCTACAAAACCATCGTGAACAGCTTGATTCCATGTTTTACCAGCTAACGAAGTAGTAGCAAACGATTTCAAGAAATCGTAATATGAAACCGAATTGTCTGTCCAAGTTAATAAAGCATCTTGGAATTGTTTTGTGTTAAAAATAGTTTGTATAGTTGGCTGAACAATACTATAATTACTTCTAGTCATTGCTACATCTCCCCAAGATTCTAAATAATGTGGTGCAGCAGCAGCTATTGAAGTTACACTTGACGTTTCATCCTCTTTCATAGAGAAAGCAACAGATAATTTAACTGATTTTAATGCCGCAACAAACTCACTTGAGTTTGCTAAAGTATATGCAGGATTTACACCGTTCATAATTAAGGTATGAATTTTGCCTGCTTTCATATCGGCAACTAATTGAGCAACCGCTTTTGCATCTCCTTTTCTTGTAAGAATAGCATCAGAAGGGTTAAATGCTTGGGCTTGTAAAGCATTATTAATCGCTAATGCTAATAACTGTGCATTTACATCGTCTAAACCAGTTACTAATACACCTTTGTTTCCAGCAGCTTTTAATTGTTTCGCCGCTTTAACAACTGCTTCTTCGTATTTATCTATTTTGGATGTCCCAACAGCCGCACCTGTGATAATATTGTATATTTTAACTAAAGCTTGTTTTTGAGCCGCAATATTCAAAGGAATTCTAACATCTGCATTAGCACCTGCTAATGACATATTGGCTTCAATTTGTATGTGTTTAGACATCAATCCGTTTTTAGGTATACGACCTTGAGCATAGCCTGCATCAAAACCACCACCTTGCCAATCTCCTAAGAAATCAGCTCCAACAGAAACAAGTACATCTGCTTTTGAAAAATCATAATTAGCCATGGCTCTCACACCATATACCGCTTGAAATGCATCTAAAGTACTAGATTCAGATACTGCGTCATATACTACATGTTTTGTAGTAGGATATTTTGCCATAAAGGAAGCAAGAAGTGCATCCGTTGATGGGCTTGCCATTGTGTTGGTCAAAACCACAACATTTCCACCTTTTGCTTTTGCTTCTTCTAAACTAGCTTTTACGTTTGCATTAACATCCGTCCAAGTTGCATTTTTACCTGCAATTTTTGGACTTTTCAAACGCAAACTATCATATAATGAAAGTACAGAAGCATGAACTCTAGCATTTGCTCCAGTTCTTGATCCCGCTAAATTATTGTTTTCAACTTTAATAGGACGACCCTCACGAGTTTTGATTAAAATATTAGCAAAATCAAAACCGTCTGCCATAGTAGTTGCATAATAATCAGCAACACCCGGAATAATTTCTTCTGGTTGAACTACGTAAGGAATTGACTTTACTACAGGACCCTCACACGCTGCTAAAGATGCAGCTGCTGTGCTAAATCCAACATATTTTAAAAAGTCACGACGAGTAGTTGAAGAAGAAGATAATGATTCTTTATCTCCTAAAAATTCCTCAACCGGAATTGGTTCCACAAACTCGTTGTTTCTTAGCGTCTCAACAATAGAACTATTTTCGTTTAGCTCTTCAACACTTTTCCAGTATTTTATGTTTGATGCCATTGTATAGTATATTAGCTTCTTAAATTATTTTATTAATAGTGACATTTTCCACATTCTAAACCTCCCATTTGCGCAGCAGTTAATTGCGACACCCCATATTTTTTAGAAAGTTCTTCATGTATTTTTTTGTAGTAAGCATTATCTTCTACTTTCACATTTGTTTCTCTGTGACAATTAATACACCATCCCATAGTTAATGGCGCAAATTGTTTTTGGAATTCATATTCTTCTACAGGACCATGACATGTTTGACATTCTACTCCTGCAACCGTTACGTGTTGCGAGTGATTGAAATATACGTGATCCGGTAAGTTGTGAATTCTAACCCATTTAACAGGTTTTGTTTTTCCAGTATATTTTTGCAATGATTTATCCCATCCAACTGCATCATATAACTTTGCAATTTGTGCATCATAAAATGCTTTTGAATGCTCTTCTGTAGCGGTAGTTTCTGCCACTTCACTAATGTTTTTATGACAATTCATACACACATTCAAAGACGGAATACCCGCATGCTTACTTACTCGCGCTGATGAATGACAATATTTACAATCAATTCCATTTTCTCCCGCATGAATACGGTGCGAATAATGAATTGGCTGGATCGGTTCATAATCTTGATCTACTCCAATTTGCATCAAATAACCATATGCAAAATATGCACTAACCAATAAAAACAGTATTACAGATACTAATACTAAAAATTGATTTTTAGCATATGCTGTAAACAATCCCATTAATGAGCGATTCTTCTTAACAATTTCAATCCCTTTAGCGTCTGCAATTTTAGTTAACATGCTGTATACTAAATACAACATAACAACTAACATTAGCATAACAAATGCAAGTACACCCAGGATCACATTGTTAGACACCCCATTTTGATCAGCACTATCAGTACCAGCAACAGGAGCACCCGCAACTGGAGCTGCTGGAGCCGGAGCTTCTTCAGAAGTATATGCTAAAATATTGTCAATGTCTTCATTAGACAATTGCGGAAATGCCGTCATAGCAACTTTGTTGTTTTCTTCGAAAACTTTTACAGCTTGTGCATCTCCTGACTTGATTAATTCTCCACTGTTTTTAACCCATTTATACAGCCATTCTTTATCATACTTAGCCGCAACTCCACGAAGCGCAGGACCCGTAGATTTGGCATCTAATTTATGACATGCAGCACAATTGGCATTAAAAATTTCTTTACCTTTTGCCGCATCTTGAGAAAATGCAGTTAAAGAAATTGTTAGCGTTAACGCTAAACTGAAGAAAATCTTTGAAAACGATTTATGGTTACCCACCTTTTTCATATTTAAAATGATTATCAACTAATTATTTGGCACAATTACAGATGAAACTAAGTTCAACTCCAATTTTAAAAAACTCCGACAAAAATACAATATTAGAACTATTATTAAAACCCAATTTTTATCTTAAAATGTAATTTATATTTGTTCTAAATAACAATAATGTTTCTAACAATAGAATGAAATTGTATTTTTGTAATGAAAAAAAAAGGCGATGAAAAAATCACAAAAACCTAACTTATTGTTCTTCTTTATTCTATGTTTATTTTTTGCTCAAAAATTGATTGGACAAGACTTAAAATCAAGTGTTATTCAAGATCCAAAAATTGAACAAATTCTAAAAGAAAAAAGGAAAATAAATCTCGGATTAACGTCAAACGAGACCTATAAAATTCAAATTTCCTATGGAAATAGCGATGATTCTAAAAAGAAATTACAAGAATTTAAGAAAGAATTTAAAGATTTTGACGGAACCATAGTATATACAAATCCAAATTATAAAGTATGGGTTGGAAACTTTGAATCACGCATTGAAGTTGAAAAAGCTTTGCTCGAAATTAAGAAAAAATACCCCACAGCATTGATCATAAAACCGACGAAATAAAATAAAAAACGCCTTGCAATGCAAGGCGTTTTTTTATACTAGCTATACTATTATTTTAATTTTTTCTTCACTTCAACTTCTTGGAATGCTTCGATTAAATCATACTCTTTTATGTCGTTATAATTCTTAATCTGCATACCACAATCATATCCTTTAGCCACTTCTTTTACATCGTCTTTAAAACGTTTTAACGTAGCTAACTCACCTGTATAAATAACCACTCCTTCTCGTATGAGGCGAATTTTAGAATTTCTAAAGATTTTACCATCTGTAACCATACATCCCGCAATAGAACCCACTTTAGTTACTTTAAAGATTTCTCTAATTTCTGCCGTTCCGGTGATTTCTTCTTTCATTTCTGGAGATAACATTCCTTCCATAGCATCTTTCAAGTCATCAATAGCATCGTAAATAATTGAATAGTTACGAATATCGATTTCTTCTTTATCGGCTAATTGTTTCGCATTTCCTTGCGGGCGAACATTAAATCCAATGATGATTGCATCTGATGCAGAAGCTAACAATACATCCGATTCGGTAATGGCTCCTACTCCTTTGTGAATGATATTGATTTGAATTTCTTCTGTCGATAATTTTGAGAATGAGTCCGATAATGCTTCAACAGAACCGTCCACATCTCCTTTAAGGATGATGTTTAATTCTTTAAATTGACCTAAAGCAATACGACGTCCAATTTCGGCAAGTGTAATATGTTTTTGAGTACGTACCGATTGTTCGCGTTGTAATTGTGTACGTTTCGCGGCAATTTGTTTTGCTTCTCTTTCATCTTCATATACGTTAAACTTGTCACCAGCTGTAGGCGCTCCATCTAATCCTAACACTGATACTGGAGTCGAGGGTCCTGCTTCTTTAATTTGATGACCTCTCTCGTCAAACATGGCTCTAATTTTACCATGATTTTTTCCAGCAAGCACATAATCTCCAATACGAAGGGTTCCCGCTTGAACTAAGATGGTTGATACATATCCTCTACCTTTATCCAATTGAGCCTCCACAACTGTCCCCAATGCAGGTTTGTTTGGATTAGCTGTCAATTCTAAAACTTCCGCTTCCAACAATACTTTTTCAAGTAATTCGATTACTCCTGTTCCTTGCTTAGCAGAAATATCATGCGATTGATATTTTCCGCCCCAATCTTCCACCAACAAATTCATGCTGGCTAATTGTTCTTTTATTTTCTCAGGATTTGCATTGGGCTTATCCACTTTATTGATCGCAAAAATCATAGGAACACCTGCCGCTTGTGCGTGACTGATCGCTTCTTTTGTTTGTGGCATGATGTCATCATCTGCAGCAATAACAATAATTGCAATATCGGTAACTTGCGCTCCACGAGCACGCATCGCAGTAAAGGCTTCGTGTCCAGGTGTATCTAGAAACGTGATTTTTTCACCCCCTTCTAAGATTACGCTATAGGCACCAATATGCTGTGTAATACCACCCGATTCTCCGGCAATTACATTGGCTTTACGAATGTAATCCAGTAAAGAGGTTTTACCATGATCTACGTGACCCATTACCGTTACAATAGGCGCTCTGTGTACTAAATCTTCTGGGTTATCGGCAACAATTTCTGCTGCTTCTTCAATATCGGTAGTAATAAATTCTACTTCAAAACCAAACTCATCGGCTACAATTGATAACGTCTCTGCATCTAATCGTTGGTTCATGGTTACCATGATTCCAAGCGACATACAAGTTCCAATTACTTTTGTAATCGGCACATCCATCATGGTAGCAACTTCACCAACAGTTACAAATTCAGTAACTTTTAATGTTTTACTACCTTCTTCAAGCGCCTGAAGTTCATCGTCTACACGTTGACGGTGCGAATCTCTTTTATCTCTTCTGTATTTTGCAGATTTTGATTTATTTCCTTTCCCTTGTAAACGCTCTAAAGTTTCTTTAATTTGGTTTTTTACATCTTCTTCAGAAGGCTCTACCTTTTGAATGATTGGCTTTTTACCTTTATTAAATCCACCTGCACCGCCTTTTACAAACTCTTTCTTAGGACCACCCGCATGATTGTTTCCGCCTGGAGCACCAGGACCAGCAGGCTTAATGATTCTTTTTCGCTTGTTTTTACTGGCATTGGCATCTCCAGCTGCATTTGCCGCTTGAGGGGTGCCTGGTTTTTTTATTTCTTTTTTGAAATCTTCTTTCTTCTTTTTGGCTTTGTCAAATTGCGTTAAATCAATTTTTTGACCTGTAAAAGTAGCTCCAGAAAGTTTGTGATATTGTGTCTCTATTTTTTCTTCACCCGCATCATCAGAAGCACCTTCTTCTGTAGCTTCCTTGGCAACTGTTTTTTCAAGAGCTACTTTCTCAACTTTCGTATTTTCTTCTTTATTGGGTTTAAAAACAGACTTGGTTGCGGGCACTTCATCTTTTGATTCCTTAGAAGGAGCTTCAGAAGCAACTTGTTTTTTGGTATCGAGTTCGATTTTACCAACAGCTTTAGGCGCAGTAACAACTGCTTTGGCCTTGATAATTTCTTGTCTTTGGCGCTCTTCCTCCTGCAAACGTTTTGATTCTTGTTCTTTTTCAAGTTCACGTTTCAGTGCCTCTTTCTCTTTTCTCTTTTCTTCACTCACTTCAAGAGAGGCAACCTTATTCCCTTTGTCGGCAGAAAATTGACCACATAAGACTTTATACTCCTCTTGAGAGATCTTCGCGTTTGGACTCGACTCGATTTCATGACCTTTGTCTTTTAAAAAATCCACAGCTCGATCAAGAGAAATATTTAACTCTCTTAAAACCTTGTTTATTCTTATTACTCTTTCTTCAGACATATAATCTTTTTAAAATATTCTTTGTTGTTGTTGTGTGTTCGGTTGATGATTAACCTTCCAGTTCTTCTTTAAGAACATTCATTACATCTATAATGGTTTCTTCTTCAAGATCTGTTCTTCTTACTAAATCTGAAACTTCTTGTTTTAATACGCTTCTTGCCGTATCCAAACCAATTTTCTCGAACTCTTCAATAATCCAAGATTCGATTTCATCTGAAAACTCTCTTAATTCAACATCATCTTCCTCTTCAGCTACACCTTCGCGAATAACATCAATTTCATAGCCTGTTAATAAACTTGCCAATTTAATATTATTTCCGCCACGTCCGATCGCTTTAGAAACTTCTTCAATTTTTAAGAAAACTTCAGCTGTTTTTGCTTCTTCATTAATTTTAACCGAAGAAACTTTAGCAGGACTCAAAGCTCTTGTGATGTATAATTGCGGGTTAGATGTGTAATTGATTACGTCAATATTTTCATTTCCCAATTCACGAACAATTCCATGAATACGAGATCCTTTCATCCCAACACAAGCGCCTACTGGATCGATACGATCGTCATAAGAATCTACTGCTACTTTTGCTTTTTCTCCCGGAATACGAACCACCTTCTTAATGGTAATCAATCCGTCAAATACTTCCGGAATTTCTTGTTCAAATAATTTTTCAAGAAAATCAGGCGCCGTTCTAGACATGATGATTTGCGGTTTGTTTCCTTTCAATTCAACATTTTCAATTACCCCTCTTACATTATCCCCTTTTTTGAAATAATCGTTTGGAATTTGTTTTTCTTTTGGTAATACGATTTCATTGCCATCGTCGTCCATCAAAATTACTGCTTTTGGACGAACATGATGTACTTCAGCAGTGTAAATATCACCAATAATATCTTTAAATTGTTTGTACAGATTGGTATTATCGTGTTCGTGAATTTTAGAAATAAGATTTTGACGTAATGCTAAAATCGCTCTTCTTCCCAATTGGAATAATTTTACTTCTTCTGAAACGTCTTCACCAACTTCAAAATCAGGCTCAATATTTCTGGCTTCTGATAATGAAATTTCAGAATTTTCATCTTCTACTTCACCGTCTTCTACCACTACACGATTTCTCCAAATCTCCATATCTCCTTTATCCGGATTGATGATGATGTCGAAATTTTCGTCTGAACCGTATTTCTTTTTTAAAGCATTTCTAAATACTTCCTCTAAAATTGCCATTAGTGTAACTCTATCGATGAGTTTGTCGTCTTTAAATTCTGAGAACGACTCTATTAATGCAATATTTTCCATGTCAACTTTTTTATTTTAAAATGATACTATAACAATTGCTTCTTTTATATTTTGATAAAGAATTTCAGCTTTTTTATCCACTGTTTCTTTTCCTTTTCCAATTTTTTTAGGCTCTCTTGCCTGCCATTCTAATGTGATTTTTTCTTCATCCGCAGCCACTAATTTTGCTTCAATATCTGCAGAATCGGTAATTTTTACCTTAAGTGTTCTTCCAATATTTTTTTTATATTGTCGTATAAATTTCAACGGACTTGATACTCCTGCAGAAGCCACTTCAAGCGAAAAATCTTGCTCTTCTCTGTCGAGTTGGTTTTCAATAGCACGACTCACATCAATACAATCTTGAAGATTAACTCCTTGA
>NZ_JBILKB010000042.1:0-17125 GCF_044376915.1 Flavobacterium sp. | reverse complement strand
TCAAAAACTTTAACACAAATAATTTTATAATATTCTTTGCTAATATTTGTTTATTTAAGAAATAATTAAGAAGTTTGCGGAATAACTAACTCAAATAAATTTAATATGAGATCGAAGTTCAAATGGATTTTTACGCTTTTATTAGCGTTTACAATGCAGTTTTCGTTCGCGCAAGAGAAAACTGTTACAGGTGTGGTTTCTGACGAACTAGGACCTGCTGTTGGTGCAACTGTAACTGTAAAAGGTACAAAAAATGTTGTAGCAACTGATTTTGATGGTAAATTTTCTACCAAAGCAAAATCGGGAGATGTGTTAGAAATTTCATATCTTGGTATGAAACAATCGGTAACTATTGGTGCTGCTAATAGTTACAATGTTCTTTTGAAAGCTACAGTGCTTGACGACTTAGTAGTTGTTGGGTATGGTACTACTACAAAAGAAGCATTTGTTGGAACTGCAACATCAGTTCAAACGAAAAACGTAGAAGCAAAAGCTGTTTCTAACGTTTCTCAGGCTTTAAAAGGTGAGGTTGCGGGTGTTAACGTAATCACAACTTCAGGACAGCCTGGTTCTGCTGCAACAATCCGTATCCGTGGATTTGGTTCTGTTAATGGTAACAGAGATCCATTATACGTTGTTGACGGTGTGCCATTGCAAGGAAGTTTGAACTCAATCAACCCTGCAGATATTCAATCTTTAACGGTATTGAAAGATGCTGCTGCGACTGCTGTTTATGGATCTAGAGGTTCAAACGGTGTAATCGTAATTGCAACTAAAAACGGTAGAGGAAATCGTTCTTCAGTTGAAGTGGATTTACGTTCAAGTATCAACGTGAGCTTATTGCCTAGATACAGTGTAATTGAGTCTCCAGAAGAATACATTGGATTGTCTTGGGAAGCTATGTACAATAGAGGTGTTGGTTTGAACAATGCGGATCCTGTAGGATTTGCGAATACCAACTTATTCTCTGCAGGAGGTATTAGCCCAGGTTATAACATGTGGAATGCTACTGCGGCTCAATTGATTGATCCAGTAACGCGCACGGTTAGACCAGGTGTAACAAGAAAATATTCTCCAGAAGATTGGGAAGATTATGGTTTCCAAACGTCTTACAGACAAGAAAGTAACGTAAGATTTTCTGGAAGTAATGATAAAACTAGTTATTTCAGTTCATTCGGATTCTTAAATGATGAAGGATATATCATTAATTCAGATTATAAAAGATATTCTGCGAGATTGAATGTGAACCACAAACCAAAAGATTGGTTAAAAGCGGGTGTAAACATTGGATACACAGGATCTCAAACAAATAGTAATGGTCAATCTTCAGATTCAGGAAGTATTTTCTGGTTTGTGGATAACATTCCTTCTATTTATCCTCTTTTCTCAAGAGATACAAACGGAAATAAAATTCCAGATCCAATTTTTGGAGGTTTCCAATACGATTATGGAGACGGTACTTCAGGTTCAAGAGCTTTTGGTGGTTTAACCAATGCGATTGCTGATGCTAAATATGACAGACAGCGTAACCAAAGAAATGAGTTCAACGGTAACTTTAGTTTTGACATTAACTTTACGAAAAAATTATCGTTAGAAACTAGATTTGGTTCACAGTTGTATGAAAACGAGTACAATGATAGAAACAATCCTTTCTATGGTTCTGCAGCGCAACAATTTGGTTCGTTGTTCAAACAAAAAACAAGTTTAATGACACAAAACTTCTTGAACTTATTACGTTACAAGAATTCTTTTGGAGATCACAACATGGAAGTGTTTGCGGCTCACGAGTCAAACAGCTACAAACAAAAAATATTCTTTGCTAGTAAGCAAAAAGCAGTATTGACAGATACTTTTGATTTAAACCAATACATTATAGTGTCTTCGCCTCCAGGATCATATACGAATACTTCAGCTTTAGAAAGTTATTTTGGTCAATTCAACTATAACTATGCTGGTAAATATTACTTTACAGCATCTGCTAGACGTGACGGATCTTCTCGTTTTAAAAATGATAAATGGGGTACTTTTGGATCAATTGGTGCTTCTTGGGTAATGTCTAAAGAATCTTTCATGGACAACATCAAAGCCATCAACTATTTGAAAGTAAAAACAAGTTACGGTCTTATGGGTGACCAAGAAGGTGTAGGTCTATGGCCAGGTTATGATACGTTTGACGTAGGTAACTTAGACGGTGACTATTCTATTTCTGTTAGAGATAATGGTGTTCCTAACTTAACATGGGAAAAATCTAAAATTTTCCAAGTAGGAGTTGAATCATCCTTGTTTGACTTTTTAGATGTAAACGTTGATTACTATGTAAAAAACACGTACGATTTGATTTTCCAAAGAAGAACAGGTCCATCTAGAGGTATTGCAATTGAAACTGTAAATAGTGGTAATTTGAGAAACCAAGGTATTGAATTTGATGTGAATGCTCATATCTTTAAAGGGAAAACGGCTGAAGATTTCACTTTAGACTTTGCTATCAACGGTGAGGTATTGAAAAATGAAATTACTACTATGCCAATTGATCTTGCTACAGGTTTACCAAAAGTATTAGATACTTCTAATGCACCTTTCGGATGGGCAGAAGGTCGTTCAGTATACGATTTCTATATGCCAGAGTGGGCAGGTGTTGATCCATCTACTGGAGTGGGTATGTGGTACATGAACTATAACGACATCAACGATAACGGTACGTTTGATACAGGTGATGTAATCATCAGATCATTAACAGATTATTTAGATGCAAATCCTGAAGCGATTGTAGGACAAACTGTTACTACCACGTATGCAGATGCTACACAAAGATTTGTGGGTAAATCAGCAATTCCTAAAGTTAGAGGTGCTTTCCGTTTGAATGCATCGTACAAAAACTTTGAATTGACAACGCAATTTACTTATAGTATGGGTGGTTATGCTTATGACAGTGCTTATGCAGGTTTAATGGGTAATGGAGCTTTAGGTCAAAACAACTGGCATACAGATGTTAGAGACAGATGGCAACAGCCAGGAGACATTACAGGTGTTCCAAGATTGTCTGCTGCATTTGATGCTAACGTGAATGCAAGATCTACACGATTCTTAACCAAGGCAGATTATTTTGGATTGAACAACGTTCAATTAGGGTACAACCTTCCTGGTAAATTTGCTGACAAATTGAATTTGTCTAAATTGAACATTTTTGTTTCTGGAGATAACTTGTTGTTCTTTAGTCATAGAGATGGATTTAATACGTCAACATCTGAAAGTGGAAGTTCTGATACTTACCGTTATTCACCTCTTTCTACTTTCAGTTTAGGATTAAAAGTTGAATTCTAAAAAAAAATTAATTATGAAAAACAATAAATTATTTTTATCGCTGGTTACCTCCTTCTTGTTTGTTACAGTTGGATGTAATGATGAGTTTCTTGAAACTGAACCAACACAGTTCATTACGCAAGAGCAGTTAGCAGATGCATCTGTTAACAATCCTGATTTGATCAGAGGTACAGTTTCAGGTATTTATACATTGATGTTTGAAACGGGTACTGGTGGAACAACTGGTCACAACGATTTCGGACAAAAAGGGATCGACATTTGGACTGATATGTTGTCGGGTGATATGGCGTTATCGCAAAATACCTACAACTGGTACAGAAACCACGTAGATTATCAAGCAACTACTGATTTTACACGTAACGAGTGTTATATTCCTTGGAGATATTACTACAGAATTATACGTTCTACGAATATCGTTATCAATGCCTTAGGAGGTAATGATGCCACTCCAACGAATGCTCAAAACAGATGGTTATTAGGTCAAGCGAAAGCGTTACGTGCGTATTCTTATTTCTATTTAGCGCAATTGTACTCTCGTGAGTACAACGCTACACAAGAAATATTACCTATTTATACAGACCCATCTCAACAAGTTCAAGCTAAGAGTACAGGTGCTGCTGTTTATGCTTTAATCGTAGATGATTTAAATGATGCGATTACTTTGATGTCTGATTTCACTAGATCTTCTAAAACGGAGATCAACCAATACGTAGCAAAAGGTCTTTTGGCTTATGCATACGGTGCTATGGGTAATAACGATCAAGTGTTTACGTTAACTCAAGATATTATTACTAATGGTGGATTTACATTGACTACTCAATCTCAATTGTTAGGTGGTTTCAACGATGTGAACACACCATCATGGATGTGGGGTGTTGATTTGACTACTGATCAAGGTTTAGACTTGATCTCTTGGTGGGGTCAAATGGACTTGTACACGTACAGTTACCAATGGGCTGGAGATAGAAAATCTATCGACAGAGCTTTGTGGGATTCTATGCCTGCTACAGACGTAAGAAAAGGTCAGTTTACTGCAGCTACTGGTTACAGACCAGTGAACAAATTCTATGATCCTGCTCGTGTTATTGGTGGTCAACGTGTAATTACTACTGATTATCTTTACATGAGAGTTGATGAGTTCTATTTGTTACATGCTGAAGCTGCTGCTAAAACAGGTCGTGAGACACAAGCAAAAGCGATCTTAACCCAATTGTTAACTTCTAGAAATTCAGATATTGCGTACATCAGTGCCTTAACAGGTCCAGCTTTACAAGCAGAGATTTACAAGCAAACTAAAATTGAATTATGGGGTGAAGGAAAAAGTTATTTGGCTATGAAACGTAACCGCGCTACCATTAATAGAGGTACTAACCACTTGTTCCAAGCGGGTGTTGCTGTTCCATACAATGATGATAAAATGTTGTTTAAGATTCCTCAAGCGGAACTTTTAAATAATCCATTCATTACGGAGCAAAACTAATTAGTCTATTAAAAATTTATAAACAAAATAAGTTATGAAATTAATTAAATTATCAAGATTTTTTGTTTTGTTTCTTTCTTTGTCATTTGTAATTCAAGGGTGTACACAAGATGATTCTCATACTTCATCACCTTTTAATTATGTGACTTTTGAAACAAAAGTAAAAAACATCTCAGTAAACCCAGGTGCAACTTTAGCTACAGACGTTAAAGTATATTCATCTAAAAAATCGGGTTCTGCTAGAACGTATACTGTAGCTGTAGCTGCTGCGTCAACAATGCTTCCGGCTAACTATACTGTTCCTGCAACGGTAACTATTCCTGCTAATTCTAACGAAGGTGTACTTACTATTAGTACAATTGGAAATGGTTTAAGTTTGAGTAATGCTAGAACTATCATATTAAACTTAGTTGCTGAAGACGGTTTGTATACAGGTAGTGCAATGACAATTAACGTAAGAGAGAATTGTCCATTGAATACAGTTACTTTAGATCTAATCTTAGATCGTTACGGTAGCGAAATTAGCTGGGATATCAAAAATGCTTCAAATGTAGTAGTAGCTAGTGGAGGTCCTTATACTGATACTGCAACTAATGCTTTGCAAGCTGCTAGAAATTTCATTTTCTGTTTACCTAACGGTACTTATACGTTCACGATTCGTGATGCTTATGGAGATGGAATGGTAACAAGTTCTACTGTTGTAGGTTCTTACAATTTAAGAGCAAACGGAACAACTATTGCTAACTTACCAGGTAATTTTACCTTTTCTAGAAGTCATACATTTACATTATAATTGTATTATTCTTAATAAGAAGCCAGTGTTTTTACACTGGCTTTTTTTTTGTATACAAAAGGTGTTTTTTTTATTCCATTAATTTTACATAATTTTGTTCCCTATGATTCGATATGTAGTATTTTTTGTTTTTTTTGGAATTACTTTTTCTCATGCTCAGAAGAATGCTTTAAGAGGTGAAGGCTTTGGCGCAACTAATGCTAAACAAGATGGGCCTGTTGAAGAAACTACAGATAAGAATGAAAAAAAACCACCTATCGATCTTTATAAATTTTATACGTTACAAAAAGATTCCACTTTTGTAGATACTACGTTGTCAATTAAAAGTGAATACAAATACAATTTACTTCGTAAGGATCTTTTTGGTTTGTTATCTTTCTCTAATGAAGGTCAAACTTATAATACGCTAGATTTTAGCTTAAATAAGAAAACTTCATTACCCAATTTTGGTTTTTTAGCCAAGCATTTTAATTATCTCGAAGCCAATGAAATTAAATATTACTCAGTTCCTACGCCATTAACCGATTTGTTTTTTAAAACGGTTATGGAACAAGGTCAAGCTGTAGATGCTTTTTTAACGGTAAACACAAAACCAAATTTAAATTTTTCTATCGCTTACAGAGGCTTACGGTCCTTAGGTAATTATGTAAATTTTTTATCAAGCTCTGGAAATTTCAGATTTACAACGAGTTATTTTACCAAAGACAAGCGCTATATACTTAACGCGCACTTTACAGGTCAAGACATATTCAACCAAGAAAACGGGGGGATTATTGATCTTTCCCAATTTGAATCGGGTGATCCAAATTTTGAGCAAAGAGATGCATTAGGGGTTTATTTTGAAGATGCTAGTTCGATGCTTAAAGGAAACCGATTTTTTATCGATCATTCCTTTAAACTTAGTAAAGACAATCCAAACAGTTTGGTTTTCCTGCACCAATTCAATCAGGAATATAAATTTTTTGAATTTATTCAGCCTACAGTGAGTGCTCGATTTGGCACTTCATTTTCTAATGACATCAACAACAAAACGCGATATAATCAATTGTACAACAAGTTGGGTGTGGCTTATAAAACCAAATCCTATGGTGATCTTACCTTTTTTGTGGAAGATCATAACTACAATTATTATTATGATAGTGTTGTGTATGATGCGTCTGGTAACGTAACAGTTCCAAATTCACTTTCGGATCGCATCAATACAATTGGAGGTAATTATACGTACTTTACCAATAAGATTACGGCTAAATTACAGGTTTCTCAAGCCATCAGTAATCATGCTATTTCGATGATAGATGCTCACGCTACTTATAAAGTTAACGATAAACTTCAATTTACATTGAATTATCAAAAGCAAAACAGTTTGCCCAATTTAAATTATACGTTGTATCAAAGTGATTATACGCAGTACAATTGGTTTAATGATTTTAAATCGGAAAAGACCAATCAGTTAACTTTTTCTGCTGTTTCAAAATGGATCAATTTATCGGCTCAGTATAAAGTGTTGAATGATTATTTGTATTTTGATAATACAACCAATGATATTACTTCATTACTGGTAACTCCAGTACAATACGATAAAACCATCAATTATCTTTCGGTTAAGGCCGGTAAAGAAATTAAATTTTGGAAACTTGCGTTAGACAACACGGTGTTGTACCAAAATGTAGCGCAATCGAGTCCAATTGTCAATGTGCCACAGCTTACTACTCGAAACACGCTTTATTTTACTGATTATGTATTTAAAAAAGCGATGTTGTTGCAAATAGGGGTAACGGCAAATTATTTTACTAAATACTACGCCAACGATTACAATCCATTGCTAGGCGAGTTTTATGTTCAAAATGAAACTAAAATTGGAGGTTTTCCATTGCTCGACTTTTTTGTCAATGCCCGCGTTCGTCAAACCCGTTTGTTTTTAAAGGCAGAGCATTTTAATTCGTCGATGTCGGGTTATAACTATTATTCGGCACCCAATTATCCATATCGTGATTTTATGATCCGATTTGGATTGGAATGGAATTTCTTCAAATAGTATTTGATACCCTATTTTTGTATTCGTTTTTTCATCCTATCTTTGTCCATTCATAATCAATAATCTGAAAAAGAACATCCGTAATCCAGTATCATGAAATACGCTAAAAATATATTAGAAACTATAGGAAATACGCCTTTGGTACAATTGAATACCGTAACAGCAGAAGTAGATGCTTTAGTATTGGCTAAAGTTGAAACCTTCAATCCTGGAAATTCGGTGAAAGACCGTATGGCTGTTAAAATGATTGAAGATGCCGAAGCTGATGGTCGTTTACAACCTGGAGGAACCATTATTGAAGGCACCTCAGGAAACACCGGAATGGGCTTGGCTTTAGCGGCTATTGTAAAAGGATACAAGTGTATTTTTGTTATTTCCGATAAACAATCCAAAGAAAAGTCAGACATTCTTCGTGCCGTGGGTGCCAAAGTAATTGTATGTCCAACCGATGTTGAGCCTACAGATCCACGTTCGTATTATTCAGTTTCTAAAAGATTGGGCGATGAAATTCCAAATTCATGGTATGTGAACCAATACGATAATCCGAGTAACGCAATTGCGCATTATGAACAAACAGGTCCTGAAATTTGGGAACAAACGGAAGGAAAAATTACGCATTTTGTAGTAGGTGTTGGAACCGGAGGGACAATTTCTGGCGTGGCTAAATACTTGAAAGAGAAAAATCCAAACATTAAAATTTGGGGTATCGATACCTACGGATCGGTTTTTAAAAAATACCACGAAACGGGTATTTTTGATGAAAACGAAATCTATTCCTACATTACGGAAGGAATTGGTGAAGATATATTGCCTAAAAATGTTGACTTTTCACTCATTGACGGTTTTACAAAAGTAACCGATAAAGATGCTGCGGTTTATACGCGTAAAATTGCTTTAGAAGAAGGAATTTTTGTAGGAAATTCTGCTGGAGCTGCTGTAAAAGGATTGTTGCAGCTAAAAGCACATTTTAAGCCTGAAGATGTAGTGGTGGTTTTGTTTCACGATTCGGGAAGTCGTTATGTAGGAAAAATGTTTAACGACGATTGGATGCGCGAACGTGGCTTTTTAGAAGAAGAAATCACAAAAGCGGAAGATTTGATCAAAGAGCATCTCGATAAACCATTAGTGGTGGTACGAACAGAAGAATTGGTTTCTCATGCCATCGAACGCATGCGAAAATATAAAATCTCACAAATTCCGGTCATTGACACCAACGGTTTTGTTGGATCGGTAGACGAATCCGATTTGTTTCAAAGTTTTATTTCAGACAAAAACACAGCCGAGCGACCGATTCGTGAAGTGATGGGCAAACCTTTTCCAATTGTTAAAAGCGGAACTCCTGTTGAAGAAGTTTCACGTTTGATAACGAAGGATAATCAAGCCGTATTGGTTGATCTTGGTGCAGGAAAACACCATATCATTACCAAATATGATATTATTGGTTCTATAAAATAATACGAACACAAGTTAATTAGCTTCATAGAATTAAAAAAAGGCTGTCCATTTCGACAGCCTTTTTTTTATTCTCCAAACAACACGCCTGAAACATTCCAAGCACTAAAACTACCTCCTTCGGGTGCACCTTGTGGAATAATTACTTGTATCGTATAGGTTCCAGCTTGTAAATCACCCAGGGCAATGTCTACGGGTTGTGTTGCCGTTCCTGGGCACCAGTTGGAGCGACTCAAATCGGAAGAGGATAAGCCATCATTGAAATTACCCGAAGCCGGATTGAATAAGCGATAGGCCCCACAATCTTGCCGCCAAGGAATAAAGGAAAAAACTTCTTTACCGTTTAAAAGGATGGTGTTTTTTTTGGGAACAAATTCATCACCATTTTCCCAACCGCCATGTCCTGTAGTGATATAGCGCAATTTGGCATTTTTGAATTCTTTATCCAACGTAAAAGTTACTTCTAATCCTTTTTCATGATTGAAGAGGGTGGCATATTCTTGTCCTGCCATTTCCATAACGTTGGTCGTATTGAATAAAGGCAAGCAATAATTGGGTTGCGGGAGTTTGCTTTCGCTCGGATGTATGGTAACGTGCATGGATATTTTATGTCCGCCTTTATCGTAATTACCAATAAAGGTTCCAATATATACCGTTTTCCCGCTCAGAGCCGATTTGAAATCGGTAATATCCATTCGATAAGGTACTTTGTCATGCCATACTTTATCCTTCAATTGGATGTAATTGTATTGCTTGATTCCGAAAGGCGTAAAAAAGCGCATCAGTTCAATTAAGGGAGCATATTCTGAAGTGGCGACGATACCTTGGTATTTTTTGCCGTTTCCGTTTTCATAAATAGGTAAGGTTTGGCTGCCTTTTTCCAAACCATCCAAGAAGGATTGTTTTTTATCTTGAGGAATGAGGAATACCGAACCCGTTCGATCATAGGCATCACCATTAGATTGTTCGATTAAATCCAGAAATATGAGGTCACTTTTGGAAACGATTGGGAAAGTAACTTTCTTGAGGATGATGGTTCCATTCGCAAAACGCAAAATACTATCGTTCGATTGAGAAGCATCCGAAAAATTGATGATTTCGTTTTCAAAAATGGGAAGGGTTGTAAATCGACTTTTCCAAACCAAATCTTTGTAGGTTAATCCATCGAGTAGTTGACTTTTTGTGGTCGTATTTTGTAAAAGCAAACTCGGTTGGACCGCTTTTAACTTTTCAATTTTAGTTGCTGTTACGACAAAATTTCCATTGCGAATCATTTCCAATACCAAACCAATGTTTTGCCCTAAAAGGGTAGGAGCACCACTTACTTTGAGTTCGTTGGTATACCAGAGTTCTATCGTATTCGAATTGATGATGGTTTTTACTTTTTGACATTTGTAACCCAAAATAGTTTTGGTTTCGGCTAAAAATTCAAAATTTTGTTTGGCCAAAGTAGTACTGTCAGCTGTGGTAACCGATTGATTTTTGTGCAATTGGGTAATCTGAAACAATTTATTCGTGGTTCGATTGATTAAAGATTGTTCATAAGGAAATTCAGCTTTACCCGAATTCATTTTTTCGGATGTCACCAGAGTTTCGTTTGGGTTGGTATAAACAAGAATCGGATCTTGTGGAGATACCAGTGTTCCATTCGAACTTTTGGAATAGGTAATTTTATATCCTGATGTAGCTTTAGGAGTAGTCTGTGCTTGAATAATTATAAAAAAGCAGCAAAGTACTAATGTGTATGTTTTTTTCATGCGATTGGAGTTGTTCAGCAAATATAATTTTTTTAAATTTGTTTTTCAACGATATACGCCATACAGAATGAAAGAAGATTTTTTGCACCACTTGTGGCAGCATAAGAAATTTGCGGTCACCCATTTAGAAACTACTTCTGGTGAATCGATTCAGATTCTCAACTCCGGACAATTATTACAATTAGCAGGCCCCGATTTTTTTAATGCTCAAATCATTATAGGCGATCAAAAATGGGCTGGTAATATTGAAATACATCTCAAATCATCCGATTGGTATGTACACCATCACGAAAAAGATGCTGCCTACGATTCAGTAATCTTGCATGTGGTTTGGGAACACGATGCACCGATCTTTAGAAATGACAATTCGGAGATACCCACATTAGCCTTGCAAAAATATGTATCCAATGAGGTTGTGCATAGTTATCAAGTATTGGTCCAACAAAAAAGATGGATCAATTGTGAAAATCAAATTACTACCATTCCCAATTTTATCTTAAATCAATGGCTTACTCGTTTGTATATCGAGCGCATGGAACGCAAAGCGGATGAAATTGAGGACTTGTTACAAATTTCAAATAATGATTGGGAGACCGTTTTGTTTTGGTTGCTGGCAAAAAATTTTGGTTTGAATACTAATGGGGTGCATTTTTTAACAATGGCAAAAAGCATTCCGTTTGCTGTGATTCGGAAAGAAGTGCAATCACTTAAAGTAATGGAGTCTTTGTTTTTTGGTCAAGCCAATTTGCTTGCACCAGTTTTCCAAGACGAATACGCAAAAATGTTGCAACAAGAGTTTGTTTATTTGCAACATAAATATGGACTTGAAAAAAATCCATTTGTTGCGGTTACTTTTTTTAAACACCGTCCCGATAATTTTCCAACCATTCGTTTGGCGCAATTGGCCGCTTTGTATCATAAGGAATCGAATTTGTTTTCGAAACTGATGCACGCCAAAAATACAGAGGCGATGTATGACTTGCTTTCGGTTTCTGTGAGTGATTATTGGATGACACATTATACTTTTGATAAAATCAGTCCACAAAAACGGAAAACCATCTCCTGGTCATTCTTAAATTTAGTGCTTATCAATACCGTATTGCCTATTAAATATGCTTATGAGAAGAGCAGGCTAAAAGAAAATGAAGATGTGTTGTTTCATTTTATGGAAGCGTTACCTCCAGAGAAAAATGCAATAATTGAGAATTTTGAAGCATTGGGTGTATTAGCTACTTCTGCTTTTGAATCCCAAGCGCTTTTGCAATTGAAAAAAGAATATTGCGATGCGAAAAAATGTTTGCAGTGTGCTGTAGGCAATCATATACTTAAAAATTAATTGTAAATTTGAATGAAATAACGAATTATGGTACAAGTTATATTGCATTTTTTTGAAAAACACGGTTTCTTCGTGGCCTCACGGTTGGCGGATAAATTAGGAATGCGCGCTACAAATGTTCGCTTGTTCTTTATTTACATATCTTTTGTAACGGTAGGATTGGGTTTTGGGTTCTATTTAACCTTAGCATTTATTTTAAAATTAAAAGACATGATACGATCCAAAAGGAGTTCTGTATTTGATTTATAGTTAAGCCATGCAACAGTTTAAGTCGTATTTTATTTTTTCAAAAGCGCACCGAAGCGGAATCTTATTATTAATTTTGCTATTGGGATTGACTCAATTGGGCTATTTTTTGATATCTAGTCAAAACATGCCTGAGCGTGAAGATGCGCAATGGTTAGAGGTTCAAAATGAAATTGACAGTTTAAAGCTTCAAGTTGCAACACACAAAGACACCATTTATCCTTTTAATCCAAATTTTATTTCCGACTATAAAGGGTATAGATTAGGGCTCACCGTCAATGAGATTGACAGGTTACATCGCTTTAGGGCGCAAAACAAATATGTTAATTCGGCTGTTGAATTTCAACAAGTTACTCAGGTATCCGATGCTAAATTGCAAACCTTGTCGCCCTATTTTAAATTTCCCGAATGGGTAACGCGTAAGAAAGATAATCGGTCAAATTCATACTATACATTTTCTTCTAAGCCAACTGAGGCGATAGTACGCAAGGATATCAATCAGGCTTCTAAAGAAGATCTTATTGCTGTAAATGGTATTGGAGAAAAATTAGCCGATAAAATTCTCATCGAAAAAGAAAAGTTGGGTGGGTTTGTGAGTTTGGAACAATTTCAATTCATGTGGGGTATACGACCAGAAGCACTTGAAGATATCGGTAAAAGGTTTTTTGTTTCGAACAATCCGTCGATCAAAAAAATCGCAATTAATGAATTGTCTATGAAAGAATTGTCGCAATTCCCCTATTTTAATTATGCACTTGCCAAAGAAATTGTGGTGTATCGAACCATGAATAACGGCATTAAAGAAATTGCAGATTTAACAAAAATTAAAGGAATGCCTAATGAAAAAATAAAAATAATAGCCTTATATTTGGAATTCTAAAAAAGCGACAAGTTATTTAATCAATAAAAACAATCCATGAATTCATTATATTTCACTGAAGAACACCAATTGTTTAGAGCAAGTTTTCGTGATTTTTTACAAAAAGAAGTTGTGCCTCACATTGAAAAATGGGAAAAAACAGGCGCTATAGAGCGATTTATTTGGAAAAAGTTTGGCGAAATGGGTTTCTTTGGATTAAATTATCCGGAAGCTTATGGTGGCATGCAATTGGATTTGTTTTATACGGTTATTTTTTTAGAAGAACTTCAAAAAATTAAATCTTCAGGTTTTGCAGCTGCCATGTGGGCACATGCTTATTTGGCTATGACGCATTTGAATGCCGAAGGCGATGACCGCATTAAACAAGACTATTTAGTGCCAAGCATAACAGGAGATAAAATAGGTGCTTTGTGTGTCACGGAACCATTTGGGGGAAGTGATGTAGCGGGTATGCGCACTACTGCTATAAAATCAGGTGACCATTATATTATTAATGGATCAAAAACCTTTATTACCAATGGCGTTTATGCCGATTATTATGTGGTGGCGGCAAAAACATCACCCGAATTAGGGAATAAAGGAATCAGTATCTTTTTGTTAGATGCTAACACGCCTGGAATTTCTGCGACCAAATTGGATAAATTGGGTTGGAGAGCCTCAGATACGGCAGAGATTGCATTTGATAATGTAACGATTCCAGCCGACAATTTGATGGGAGAAGCCAATAATGGGTTTCCTTACATCATGCAGCATTTTGCTTTTGAGCGACTCATCATGGCAATTAATGCTCATGCTAGAGCGGAGTTTGCGTTGGATTATACCATAGAATATATGGAGCAACGCGAAGCCTTTGGAAAAAAAATCAACCAGTTTCAAGCGTTACGCCATACTTTAGTAGAGCATGCAACCGAAGTAGAACATTGTAAGATTTTCAATTATGCGGCAGTTTCGCGTTTGGATAAAGGAGAGTATGTGGTAAAAGAGGCTACCATGGCCAAATTAAAATCGACTAAAGTAGCCGATGAAACCATATACAGTTGTTTGCAAATGTTAGGAGGTTATGGCTATATGGAGGAGTATCCTTTAGCACGTTTGTTCAGAGACAGCCGTTTAGGACCTATCGGTGGAGGGACCTCGGAAATCATGAAAGAAATTCTCTCAAAGATGTTAATCGACAAGCAGCATTACAAGCCTGCGGTTAAATAAATTCAGATTTTCATTTTTTATTCACAATTATTTTCTACATTTGCACCCTTAACGAGAGGAGGTGTCAATATTATGTTAATTATACCAATTAAAGACGGAGAAAATATCGATAGAGCATTAAAGCGCTATAAAAGAAAATTTGATAAAACTGGAACTGTTCGTCAGTTGCGTGCCCGTCAAGCTTTCATTAAGCCATCTGTGACAAACAGAGCTAAAATTCAAAAAGCAGCATACATTCAAGGATTGAGAGACGCTTTAGAAAGTTAATCTTTTTTTGAATAAAATAGAATACCGCTAGAGAATAAAGTGTAACTTTGTTTCTAGCGGTTTTTTTATGGATTCAACTCTGCATGCATATCAAGATTATTTGGTTAAAGAGAAAAATTATTCTCTATTAACTGTGCAAGCCTATGTGGCTGACATCTTATCCTTTCAGCAGTACCTGCTAGATCATCATGGTGCTGACGCCTTAGACGAAGTTGTGTATTCGCAAATTCGGAGTTGGATTGTTACTTTGATTGAAAATAACATTTCCAATACAACTGTTAATCGTAAAATATCCTCCCTCAAATCGTTTTATAAGTTTTTATTAAAAGTAAAGCAAATTCAGGTTAATCCTTTGTTGAAACACAAATCGTTAAAAACGGCTAAGAAAATTCAAATTCCTTTTTCAGAGAAAGAATTGCAAGATGTATTTGAATGTAATTCGTATGCCAATGATTTTGAAGGGATCCGCAATCAGTTGATTATTGAATTGTTTTATACTACAGGGATGCGTCGGGCGGAAATGATTCATTTGCAAATGGCGCACGTGAATCTTTCACAGAAAACCATAAAAGTGATTGGTAAACGCAATAAAGAACGCATTATTCCTTTGTTGGATTGTACGGTTGAATTGATCGCATTGTATAAAGAGCAACGCAATAGTTTAGCAATCATTCAACATAACGATTTGTTGTTGTTGTCAAAAAGCGGAAATAAAATGAGTGAATCATTTGTTTATCGTTTGATTAATGCCTACTTTAGTACAGTGTCTCAAAAGACCAAAAAAAGCCCACACGTTCTTAGGCATTCCTTTGCAACACATTTGTTGAATAATGGAGCCGATTTAAATTCAGTTAAAGAATTGTTAGGTCATGCTAGTTTGTCTTCTACCCAAATTTACACTCACAGTAGTTTGGCGGCATTAAAAAAAGTATACCAAGAAGCACACCCTAGGAATAAATAACAATTCAATTGTTTCATCTATAAATCGAAAGTTATGAAAGTTAATTTGCAAGCTGTAAATTTTAATGTCGACAAAAAGTTGGTCGATTTTGTTCAAGAAAAGATCGATAAATTAGAAAAGTATTACGACAAAATTGTTTCCGCTGATGTTTTTTTAAAACTTGAAAACACCAGCGATAAAGAAAATAAAATTGTAGAGATCAAAATTAATGTCCCGGGTGATGACTTTGTAGTAAAAAAAATAACAAAAACATTTGAGGAAGGAATAGATTTGGCGGTTGATTCTTTAGAAAGAGCTTTAGTGAAAAGAAAAGAAAAATCACGCACAAATTGAGAATCTAAAAAAAAAGATAAAAAATGTTTTGATTCAAAAATAAATTCTATACATTTGCAGTCCGTTAGAAATAGCGGACTTTTTATATTTAAGTTGCCGGTGTAGCTCAGCTGGCTAGAGCAGCTGATTTGTAATCAGCAGGTCGTGGGTTCGAGTCCCTCTATCGGCTCAATTTTATAAGTAACTGAATGTAAAGGGTTTGGGGAGATACTCAAGCGGCCAACGAGGGCGGACTGTAAATCCGCTGACTACGTCTTCGCAGGTTCGAATCCTGCTCTCCCCACGAAGTTTTTGTTAGCAATAACAAGAGCTTTTGTAAGTTTGTTCTTACAGGAAAACTTTCTTTTGGAAGGGGATCCAAAGAAGAATTTAGAAAAAAGGATTTGGAAATGTCTGAATGCTGAATTCTAACTTCTGAATACACAAAAGCCGGTGTAGCTCAGGGGTAGAGTGCTTCCTTGGTAAGGAAGAGGTCACGGGTTCAATTCCCGTCATTGGCTCTTATTAAAACGTTTATTTTTTGAACACTAATATATAACTAAGATTAAATTATTAAATCATGGCAAAAGAAACCTTTGATCGTTCGAAGCCCCATTTGAATATTGGTACTATCGGACACGTTGACCACGGTAAAACTACCTTAACAGCTGCAATTACTAAAGTATTAGCTGATGCTGGTTTATCAGAAGCAAAATCATTTGATCAAATTGATAATGCTCCAGAAGAAAAAGAAAGAGGTATTACTATTAATACGTCTCACGTAGAGTATTCTACACAAAATCGTCACTACGCACACGTTGACTGTCCAGGTCACGCGGATTACGTGAAAAACATGGTAACAGGTGCTGCTCAGATGGACGGTGCTATCTTAGTAGTTGCTGCTACAGATGGTCCTATGCCACAAACTAGAGAGCACATCCTTTTAGGTCGCCAAGTAGGTGTGCCTAGAATGGTTGTATTCATGAACAAAGTGGATATGGTTGATGATGCTGAATTATTAGAATTAGTAGAAATGGAAATTAGAGATTTATTATCTTTCTATCAATATGATGGTGATA
>NZ_JBILKB010000100.1:0-5686 GCF_044376915.1 Flavobacterium sp. | reverse complement strand
AATTAGTAGGCGGTTCTGCCCTTGCAGAGGGGAACGACATTCATGGAAAATTTAATTTGGTTCTTGCCAATCCACCGTTTAAAGGCGCTTTAGATTATGATGAGGTAGAAAGCAGTTTATTACAAATTACCAAAACCAAAAAAACCGAATTACTGTTCTTATCACTAATTTTACGCATGCTAAAATTAGGCGGAAGAGCAGCCGTAATTGTACCCGATGGTGTGTTGTTTGGAAGCTCAGGAGCACATAAAAACATCAGAAAAGAATTAGTAGAAAACCAACAATTACAAGGCGTAATTTCGTTGCCAAGTGGCGTTTTTAAACCGTATGCCGGAGTTAGTACTGCCATTTTATTGTTTACCAAAACCAATTCAGGCGGCACCGATACCGTTTGGTTTTATGATATGCAAGCCGATGGATTCAGCCTTGACGACAAACGAAATGCACAAATAAATGAAGATGATTTAGAAGCATTTTTTGCAAAAGATAATAAAAATAACATCAATAGTGAATTTATAAACAAGTGTAATATTCCGCAAATCATTGAACATTGGAAATATCAAAATAGTAAATACTGGGGTAAAATGCATGATAGTGAAGGAAATCTATTACTAGTAAATGATATTCCGCAAAATCTTGGTTTTGATGATTTTATAGAAGGTACAGTTACGCATAATTATTCAGACAGAACTTCTAAGTCTTTCTTAATACCAAAAGCCGACATTGTAGCTAATGACTACGACCTCAGCATCAACCGTTACAAAGAAGTAGTGTATGAAGAAGTAGTTTATGAAAAACCAAACACTTTAATTCAAGACATTAAAGCCTTGCAAGCTGATAACGCCAAAAAATTATTGGATTTAGAAAAAATGTTGGAAAAATAACCTTCTTCGCTATGAAAAATTTTGATGCTTTAGCCCAATCAATTCAATACACACACAATGTTTTACAGCAAGAAGCTGTAAAAGCAGTTAATATTTCAATGACCGTTCGCAATTGGTTGGTTGGTTTTTATATTGTAGAATTTGAGCAAAAGGGCGAGGATAGAGCGGCTTACGGAAAATATTTATTGCAAAAATTAGCAGAGAAGTTAAACCAACCCAGCTTGTCATATAGAAATTTGAAACTTTTTAGACAATTTTATAATGCTTATCCTCAAATTGGGCAGACCATAACTGCCTATTTTAGCAGTGTTCCTTTTAATGAAAATTTATTGTCAATTGGGCAGTTGCCGTCTGCCCAATTAGAATTATATAATGAAAGTATTTTAAAATTGACAACCAATGAAAAAAAATAAAAACATACCAACCGATAATGATAAAAAAATGTTGGATTTAGAAAAAATGTTATCTAAATAAATTATGAGTTATAGCGCTTTTGTAAATTGTACTTGTTTCCAAAAAGGAAAAACCAATCCCCCACCACATCAAGAATATGTTCAGTTTGATGAAGATGGTTTAGATATTAATTTGCCTAATGAACTTTTGGATGATAATGAAGATTTGTACTTTAAAATGTATTCCGAATTTGATAAATGGAAATCTACTGCTTGCCCGCATGAAGATATGGAATATTGCTACGAAAATTTGAGCAATGTTAGCGGAATGGCAGCCTTTAGAAGTTTTATTTACCAAAAAGACAACTTTCCAGTTTTAAAAAAAATTCTACCAAAAAGCAATGGTGGCTGCATGCCTGCTATCTTGGCTAAAGAACTTTTAGCAGAATTAGAAATTTTGGAGAATCAAAACGAAGTTGAAAATAAAATTTATTTAATTCAAAAAAACAACAATCAAATAAAAGCAATATGTAATGAAGACGATTTTACAATTTTTGCTTTTTTTGATAAAGTCTATAAGTATGGCTTGGATGCCAATGGTTTTTTTATGCTAAGAACCGATTTAGAAAATAATGAAGAGGTACATTATGAAGTTTTTCGCTCAAAATATTTTAGCATAAGAAAATCTAATTTTAGTGGTGATATTGTTGTAGTTGATGAAAAAACGGCTGGTAAGTATAGAGGAGGAATGGTACTAACAAATCCTGGAGAAAATTCAGAGCGAGTGTATTATATCGTAGAAAAAAGACAAGTAGAAACTAATAATTATTATCAATACCTAATAGAACCCTTAAAAAAACTAGCGCAAGCTAGCTTAGAAACAGGAAATCCTATTCATTGGTGTTAAGTTTAATAATGTGAATAATACAATTTTATAAAACTATTGAAAACTAAAATATGAATAAAAATCAACCAATCCCCGATTTACAAGTAGAGAAAACCAAAAAATTCTTGAACTTAAAAAAAATATTAGCGTAAAACACAACACTATGCAACTACAACAACAATTTACAGAAATTACCTCACTCATAGCATCGGCTAAAGCCAAAGCATATCAGGCGGTAAACAGAGAACTGGTTAACTTATATTGGCAAGTTGGCGAATATCTAAGCAACAAAGTAAAAGCAAACGAATGGGGAAAGTCTGTTGTTGAAGATTTAGCCAATTTTATCAAAACGGCAGAACCAAACATCAAAGGATTTTCGGCACAAAATCTTTGGCGAATGAAGCAGTTTTATGAGACCTACTTACACAATGAAATTCTCTCACCACTAGTGAGAGAAATTAGCTGGACAAATAATTTAATCATTTTAAGTTGCCAATCTAAGCAAGAAAAAGAGTTTTATTTGCGAATGTCTTTAAAAGAAAAATGGTCTAAACAAGAACTTCAACGACAAATCAACTCTTCTTATTATGAAAGAGTGATGCTTGCCGACGCAAAACTAGCCACACTGTCGAGAGAATTACTACAAGATGAGTTTATGAAGAACTTAAATAATGATAATTTAAAAATGATAGCTTAATGGAGAAAGTTGAATTAAATAGACATTTCATATCTGATATTTTCTTTTATCAGGAAGGCCCTGGTGTAAGAAAATGGCAGTTTACAGAGTCTGGAGTTAAATTGATTAATGTTGGAAATATAAATAATGGTAAGATTGATTTAAGTTCAACTAAAATAAATATATCTGAGGAAGAGGCTTATGGTAAATATTCCCATTTTTTAATTGACGAAGGAGATTTACTAATTGCTTGTTCAGGTATTGTTGTTGAAAATTTTCATAACAAAATTGCTTTTATAAATAAAGAGCATTTGCCTTTGTGTTTAAATACAAGCACAATGAGATTTAAAGAGCTACCAGAAAAAAAAGGCGACCTTAATTTTTTAAAATATTTTTTACAAACCAATGATTTTAAAAGTCAATTAAGAAAATTAATCACTGGTTCAGCTCAATTAAATTTTGGCCCCAGTCACATCAGAAAAATTGAAATCCCTCTACCCCCCCTATCCACCCAACAAAAAATAGCCACTATTTTAGACCAAGCCAATGCCATTGTAACCAACAACCGTGCTATTGTAGCAAAATACGATGCCTTAACACAAAGCTTGTTTTTGGATATGTTTGGCGATCCTGTGAAGAATGAAAAGGGGTGGGAGAAAATGGAAGTCATAAATTATTGTAGTTGTATAGTACCTGGTAGAGATAAACCAAAATCTTTTACAGGAAATATACCTTGGGTTACAACTGATGATTTAGTTCATTTAGGAATTACCTCAAAATCAAAAAAAGATATTGGTTTAAGTGAAGTTGAAATTTCAAATGTAAAAGCAAAAAAAATACCAGCTGGAAGTGTTATAATGACGTGTGTTGGGAATTTAGGAGTAATAAGTATAAACGAAATAGAAATAATAATTAATCAACAATTACATGCTTTTCAATGTTTTGAACAATTGAACAATTTATTTCTTATGCACTGTTTAAGTTTTCAAAAAGGATTTATGTACAAAATGGCTTCGAGTACAACGGTTCCTTATATGAATAAAACAATTTGTAATAGTATCCCAATAATTTCACCTCCAATCACCCTCCAAACCCAATTCGCAGAAAGAGTTTCAGTGATAGAAACCCAAAAACAACAAGCGCAGTTGGAGTTGGCAAAAAGTGAGGCGTTGTTTCAGAGTTTGTTGCAGGGGGCGTTTAAAGGGGAGTTGGTGTAATAAAAACAAAAAGCATAAATATGGAAACACAATCTGTTAAAAGCATTAAAGAATATAAAGATAAGATAAAAGCTAAATTAGCTACAATCAATACGACTCAATTTTCCAATAAAAATTACGGCAATGAAAATGAATACAACGGGAAAAGTATTTATTTAGGGCTTGATGCCATACTGGTTGATATTTCCTATTTTGTTAAATCACATAATATTTTCATTCAAGCTTCAACCTTAGATGAAAGAAATGAGATAATAAACGACCTTGCTAACATATTAGTCTATCTTGAATCTCCACAGACTCTTTGTCAATTTATAGACAATTTAAAAGTCAAATTAAGAAAGTATAATATTCGTAATAGTACCGGAAGATGGGAATTATTTCAAGAGGTTAATAAACAACTCTTAGAACAAAGTAATGAATTCAAAGAAGCCTTAAACTTTATTAACGAAATCAAGGAAGAGGCTACCAATTCAAATACTTCCGTTTCTGAAAAATTAGAAACCATAACTAAAAAGTTTGAAGAACTTGAAGAAAAAATTGAGGAGGTAGAAGAGGTTAAAAATGAAATTATATTGAATTCGGACAAACTGGAATCAATAAATGAAAATTTGGTAAAAGTAAATTCGACAGCAGAAACTTATCTTGAAGAAATTAAAGAAAGTATGTCAGAATCCAAAAACAATGAAAAACTAATTAGTGCATTTGCACAAAAGGTTCAGGAAAGAGACAATCGTTTAGGTGAGTTACAGCAAATAACCGAAGAAAACAAAAAGAAGCTTAATGACTACAATATTGAAAGGATTAAAATACTGAAGGAAGCAAAGGAATTAATTGAAAATGCGAAAACTGCTTTAAATTATAAAACAGCTGAGGGAATTAGTGAGTCATTTCAAACACAACTTGCCGATGCAAAAAAATGGCAATTTTCTGGTTCATGGATTATAGGAGCTTCGGTATTTGTAACTGTAGCAATTGGTTTAGGAATTTGGATTTTGACTGAAAAAACAGATGAATTACATATCATTATTGGGAGGATTGCATTAATTCCATTGCCTATAATAGCAGCCATATTTTGTGCCAACCAATATGTAAAACAGAAAAATATAATTGAAGATTATGCATATAAAATGGTTTTGGCAAAATCAATAGTTGGTTTTTCAGAACAACTCAAAAAAGATCCTTCTGAGGATAAAGGCGAATATATTCACTACATGAAAGTTGCATTGGAAGAAATTCATAAAGACCCATTAAGGAAAAGAGATCAAAAACCTGCGGAGAATAAAATTGAAAATTTTTCAATAAAAGAGATTCTTGAAGTTGCAGAAAGAATGGTGAAAATTGGAAAGTCTTGATAGATAACCCAACTGCTTTTAAAATTAAAATTCTAAATTTGAAAACCTAACAATAAAAATGCTTCTAGTAGTTTAAACAAAATATGGCATTACCAATAAACATAAAGGACTTAGTCAACGGACTCGCTATTGAATGGGAACGGCTAGAATTCAAACAAGGCTGGAATCCCGAAGAAATTGTGCATACTATATGTGCATTTGCTAACGATATAAACAATTGGGGCGGTGGCTATATTATTGTAGGCATTGCCGAAAACCAAGGAAGACCTATACTTCCGC
>NZ_JBILKB010000099.1:0-5693 GCF_044376915.1 Flavobacterium sp. | reverse complement strand
AATATTATCCCTCCTTATATTGTATGGATTTTATTAATGGCTTATATTTGCAGCTTATAAATTTTAAAAAATGATACAAGTTACTTTACCCGACGGGTCGATTAAGGAGATGGTGCAAGGTGCTACTCCCATGGATGTTGCAAAAAGCATTAGTGAAGGTTTGGCTAGAAACGTGATTTCAGCTTCATATAACGGAACCACTATTGAAACAACAACGACCCTAACGACGGACGGTACACTTGTTTTATATACTTGGAATGATGTAGCTGGAAAAAAAGCATTTTGGCACTCTACTTCTCACGTTATGGCGCAAGCCTTAGAAGAACTCTATCCTGGCATTAAACTAACTTTAGGTCCGGCGATTGACAATGGTTTTTACTATGATGTGGATTTTGGGGAACAAAAAATTACAGATGCCGATTTCAAAAAAATCGAAGATCGTGTATTAGAAATTTCAAGAGAAAAACACGAATTTAAAATGCGTCCGGTTTCTAAAGCAGAAGCCTTAGCTGTTTATAAAAACAACGAATACAAAACAGAGTTGATTTCGAATTTAGAAGACGGAACAATTACGTTTTGTGATCATGCCAATTTCTTTGATTTGTGTCGTGGTGGTCATATTCCGAATACTGGAATCATCAAGGCAATGAAAATCTTATCGGTAGCAGGTGCTTACTGGAGAGGTGATGAAAAAAACAAACAGTTGACACGTGTATATGGTATTTCGTTTCCAAAACAAAAAGACTTAACGGATTATCTTGAATTATTAGAAGAAGCGAAACGTCGTGATCATAGAAAATTAGGAAAAGAATTAGATTTGTTCCATTTTTCACAAAAAGTAGGACAAGGTTTACCTTTATGGTTGCCAAAAGGAGCTGCTTTGCGCGATAGATTAGAGCAATTTTTGAAAAAAGCACAGAAAAAAGCCGGATACGAACAAGTTGTTACGCCACACATTGGTATGAAAGACTTGTATGTGACTTCTGGACACTATGCTAAATATGGTGCCGATAGTTTTCAGCCCATCCATACCCCAGCGGAAGGAGAAGAGTTCTTGTTAAAACCCATGAACTGTCCGCACCACTGTGAAATTTACAATGCAAGACCTTGGTCGTACAAAGATTTACCGAAGCGTTATGCTGAATTTGGAACGGTGTACCGCTACGAACAATCGGGTGAATTGCATGGATTGACTCGTGTGAGAGGATTTACTCAAGACGATGCACATATTTTTTGTACGCCAGACCAATTGGATGCCGAATTTAAAAATGTGATTGATTTGGTCTTGTATGTTTTTGGATCGTTAGGATTTGAAAACTTTACGGCACAAGTTTCGGTACGCGATTTAGACAATCCGGATAAATATATAGGAAGCGTTGAAAACTGGGAAAAAGCAGAAAATGCAATCATCAGCGCGGCCAAAGACAAAGGATTAAATTATGTGATTGAAGCGGGAGAGGCTGCTTTCTATGGCCCTAAATTGGATTTCATGGTAAAAGATGCCTTAGGCAGAAGTTGGCAATTGGGAACCATTCAAGTCGATTACAACTTACCAGAGCGTTTTGAATTGTCTTACAAAGGTGCCGACGACAAGTTGCACCGCCCGGTAATGATCCACCGAGCGCCTTTTGGATCAATGGAGCGTTTTATTGCGATTTTATTGGAACATACGGCTGGAAATTTCCCGATTTGGTTGATGCCTGAGCAAGCTATTATTCTGTCTTTGAGCGAGAAATATGAAAATTATGCGAAAAAAGTTTTAGATTTGCTAGAAAATCACGAAATTCGCGCCCTAATTGACAACCGAAATGAAACTATCGGGAAGAAAATTAGAGAAGCAGAAATGAAGAAATACCCATTTATGCTGATTGTTGGAGAGGAAGAAGAAAAAAATGGAACCATCTCTGTACGCCAAAGAGGGCAAGAAGGAAAAGGTAATATTTCGGTAACTATTGAAGAATTTGCTGCAATAATTAACGAAGAAATCAACAAAACATTAAAACAATTTTAAGTTTAACTAAAATAATAAAGCCATAGCAATTAGAAACAACAGAGGTTTTCAACCTCGCGAAGAGAAAAAAGCGGCACATCGTATCAATAATTTAATACGTGTTGCTGAAGTACGTTTAGTAGGCGAAAACATTGAACCAGGAGTTTATAAAATTGCCGATGCACTTCGTTTAGCGGAAGAGCAAGAAGTGGATTTGGTAGAGATTTCTCCCAATGCTGAACCGCCCGTTTGTAAATTGATGGATTATGGTAAATTTTTGTACCAACAAAAAAAGAGAGAAAAAGAATTAAAAGCAAAATCTACTCAAATTGTAATCAAAGAGATTCGTTTTGGACCTCAAACCGATGAACACGATTACGAATTTAAGAAAAAGAATGCGTTGAAGTTCTTACAAGACGGTGCAAAATTAAAAGCATTTGTATTCTTTAAAGGTCGTTCGATCATTTATAAAGAACAAGGGCAAATTTTATTATTGCGTTTGGCGCAAGAATTAGAAGAATTTGGAAAAGTAGAAGCCATGCCAGTATTAGAGGGCAAACGTATGATTATGTACATTGCTCCGAAGAAAAAAGGCAAATAGTTTTAAGGACTTGTAATTAGTCTTTAAACAAATCAACTAGTGATTACCCCGTAATCCTACCTAAAAATTAATAAGTAAGAATAGATTATAAATACAGGAAGAAAATGCCTAAAATGAAAACGAAATCTAGTGCTAAGAAACGATTCAAAGTGACTGGTTCTGGAAAAATCAAAAGAAAACACGCTTTTAAAAGTCACATTTTGACTAAAAAATCTAAAAAGCGTAAATTAGCTTTAACTCATTCTACCTTGGTTCACCCAACAGATGAGAGAAGCATTAAACAACAATTGAATTTAATTTAATTCGTTGTTTGGTTAAAACAATTTAGTAACCCTGGGGTGGGCCGACGAAGTACGAAGTATATAATACAACGTACGAAGTTTAAAAAGTGTTGAAAAACCGCCTTACTTCAAAAAACATTTAAAATTATGCCAAGAGCAACAAATTCAGTAGCATCAAAAGCTAGAAAAAAAAGAGTATTAAAACAAGCCAAAGGTTTCTTTGGAAGACGTAAAAACGTTTGGACTGTAGCTAAAAACGCGGTAGAAAAAGCAATGTGCTATGCTTACCGTGATAGAAAACAAAATAAAAGAAATTTCCGTGCTTTATGGATTACGCGTATCAATGCTGGTGCACGTTTACATGGTATGAGTTATTCTCAATTTATGGGTAAAGTAAAAGCTAACAACATCGAATTGAACCGTAAAGTTCTTGCCGATTTAGCGATGAACCATCCAGCTGCTTTCACAGCTATCGTTACCAAAATTAAATAATTACGTCTAACTCAGTCTTATCTTACTTATATACCAAACCCCGATGAAAATCGGGGTTTTTTATTTTAGCACAGAACGTTTATCTTTGAAACTACTTAAAATCCTTTAATTGAATTTAATCGCATGAAAACCCTGCTTCCAATACTCACTAATCTCACTGAAAAACTCGACGCTTTTGAGCAAGTAAAACCAACAGTATCCATAAGCAGCGTAGGTTGGCAAATTGAACATAGCATAAAAACTGTTGATCTGATTACAACCGCTTGTAAAAAATCGGATCCAAGTACTTATCAATGGAAATTTAATTTGAATCGGTTTTTGATTTTAGATGTATTACGAAAAATTCCAAGAGGAAAAGCCAAAGCACCAAAAGTGGTGCAACCTGAAGGCGAAATCACAAGAGAATCCTTGCAATTGCATTTGGAAAAAGTGCATCAAAACCTGGAAAATTGGGGAAAATTAGATCGAAATGTTTATTTTTTTCATCCTTACTTTGGAAACTTACATAAAAAAGCAACCGAACGATTTTTAAAACTGCATACGCTGCATCACCTCCATATTATCGAAGATATTTTGAAATAAAAAAACTATTCCGATTTTTTATCTATTCTTTCATTTAAAATCTTTTCCATATCTTCTATTGTGGGGTCAATAACTATTAGTTTTCCGTGAGTATCAATTAAAAAAATTGATGGAATTGCTTTTACACCAAAGGATTTAACAACTTTCCCTTCGAATTCATCGCTTTCTATCACGTTATCCCATTCCATTTTTTCAATTTGAATGACTTTTATCCATTTTAGCCGATCAGTATCTAATGAAACGCTAATAATTTTAACATTTTTTGACTTAAACTTTCTATATAAATCAATTAATTGAGGTATTTTTTTTCTACATGGTGCACACCATGAAGCCCAAAAATCAATAATTAAAATTTTTCCTCTATACGCTTCTGTATTTATCAAAGTATTATTTTCATTTGGTAATTCAAAATCAGCCATAAAATCTCCAATTTGTATTTTACCTTTAGGATATAATATTTCTTTTAAATTACTAATAAGTTGAGTATTTTGAGCAACTGTATCAATTTTATGAAAAATCAACTTCAAATCTTCAAAATTAGCTAATGAGTCTTGAGCTGCAAAATATAATAGTTCCCCCGAAAAATGATTTTTTGGATGCAAAGAAACTATTTCATCTATTTTATTGTACTTATTTTTTAGCCAATTTTCATTTCTTGGTAAAAACTCTATATACCTTAAAAATTCATTTTCTAACTCACTTGTTTGAGTTCCTTTAATATCTTTTAATACTATCCAATCATACTCGGTTTCATTATATTTTTTTCTTTCAATTTCAATAGTGACATAAATTTTCCTATTCTCTAAAAACACATCTTTATTCATTGAAGAAGTTCGATTGGTTGAAAACCGAGTAGCAAATACAACATCTTGAGAAGTAATTCCTGAAAAATAAAATTTACTATTAACAACCAAAGAACTATCTTTTTTGTTATTGTAATTAAAAAATAAATAACCGTTGTAATTTCCTTCAATTTGTCCAAAAATCTCGAACTTATCATTTCCATCCTGTGCAAAAAGTAGATTAAAAACAAAGAATAGGGATAGAAATATTATTTTAAATAATTTCATATTATACTTGTTACGTTTTCAACTTTTTCTTTCGCGCTGCTGGAAACAAGACATTGTTCAAAATCAAGCGATAACCGGGTGAATTGGGATGCAAGTCTAAAACCGTTGGGGCATCACCTACTCTATGTTGGTAATCCTCGGGATCGTGACCGCCATAAAAGGTAAACATGCCTTTTCCTTTGGTTCCATGAATGTAGCGAGCTTCGCCGTTAATTTTACATTCTCCCATTACCAAAACATTCGATTTTATTTTTTCTGCATCAAATGCGGTGGTTTGTCCCATGAAACCTTTGATCAACTGGGTATGATTTTGGCACAACATGGTTGGAATAGGATCCCATTTTGCCGAATAATCCATTAACGTAAAGTAATCTTTATCCATACTAAATGCTCCTTTTCCGTGTTCTTCAGTGGTATCGATATCAGAGAACTCGTAAACGATGGGTTGGCGTTCCAATTTGTAATTCTTAAAGGCAAAAGTGGCCGAAAAATCAATACCGGCTTGGTAATTGGGATCCGAATCGTCGCCATCAAACATGGGTTCGCAAATATCAACACCCTCTGCAGAAAGGGAAATATCAAAACTATCGGTTGCCGAACACATGGCAAACATAAAGCCGCCTCCAATTACAAAATCCCTTATTTTTTTGGCTACTGCTAATTTTTCTTGAGATACT
>NZ_JBILKB010000098.1:0-5758 GCF_044376915.1 Flavobacterium sp. | reverse complement strand
CTCACGACTTCAGGTTGTTCCACGCCGTGAATTTCAGAAAGTGCAGATTTTTTATTACTTTTACTCAAGAAAAAAAGTTTTATTTTGTAAATGTAGCAAATTTTATCCATTTTAAACTAATGAACCTAAATCCCGAACTACTTTCTGAACTCGAAAAAATTGTGGGTGCTTCTTATCTTTTTACCGATGAAGCCACCCGTAAAACCTATGGTCATGACGAAACAGAAGATCTAAATTTTCCACCGCATGTTGTTGTAAAACCAGCCAATACAGAAGAAGTAGCGCAACTGTTAAAGGTGGCCAATACGCATAAAATTCCGGCTGTACCCATAGGAGCTCGCACCGGTTTAAGTGGCGGTGCATTATCAATTTATGGAGGTATAGGTATCTCAATGGAACGGTTCAATAAAATTATAGAAATTGACGAACAAAATTTACAAATCACTACCGAACCGGGTGTAATTACTCAAGTACTTCGTGAAGCGGTTGCCGAAAAAGGACTATTATACCCCGTTGATCCGAGCAGTATGGGAAGCTGTTGGATTGGGGGAAATATAGCAGAAAATTCAGGAGGCGCACGAGCGTTAAAATATGGCGTTACTAAGGACTATGTTCTCAATTTAGAAGTAGTATTACCCACTGGTGATGTCATTTGGACTGGTGCCAATACCTTAAAAAATTCGACCGGTTATAACCTCACCCAACTGATGGTTGGAAGCGAAGGCACTTTAGGTATCGTGACCAAAATTGTGCTTAAATTAATACCACAAAACAAACACAATGTGTTGCTTTTAGTTCCTTTTTTTAAAGCAGAACAAGCATGTGAGGCGGTTTCGGCTATCTTTAGAGCAGGTATTGTACCGAGCGCACTAGAATTCATGGAACGCGATGCAATCGATTGGACGTTAAAATTTGTTGACGGATTAAATGTGTCAGTACACGATAATGTTCAAGCCCATTTACTGATAGAAGTTGACGGCAATTACCCCGAGATACTCATACAAGAAGCCGAACACATTTTGACCGTAGTGGAACAATTTGAAATCGACGAAGTGCTATTTGCCGATACCGAAGAACAAAAAAATGCCCTCTGGAAAATACGCCGCTCCGTAGCTGAGGCGGTAAAAGCCAATTCGATTTACAAGGAAGAAGACACTGTAGTCCCAAGATATGAATTGCCCAAATTATTAAAAGGCATTAAAGAAATTGGCAATAAATATGGTTTTCAATCGGTGTGTTATGGACATGCGGGTGATGGTAATTTACACGTCAACATCATCAAAGGCAGTATGACCGATGAAAATTGGCGCACAGAAGTACCAAAAGGAATTCGTGAAATTTTCGAGTTGACTGTGAGATTGAAAGGAACGCTTTCGGGCGAACACGGGATAGGTCTCGTGCAAAAAAACTACATGGATTTAGCGTTTTCTAAAGTTCATTTGGAATTAATGGAACGCATTAAAGCCATCTTTGATCCAAATAATATATTGAATCCTGGGAAGATTTTTCCAGATGCTTCAAATTAATTATTAGCTAAAAAGTCTATTAAATTTTGATCCGCATTTTTAAATGTGGGTGCTTGTTCAATAATACTGGCAACGCGTTTTTTGTTTAATTTCATCGTAATGTCGGCCTCAGTTGTAAACAATAGTGCCGATAAAAACGGGTTATTGATGTGCTGAATTAACTCAGTTTCTACATCTTCCAAAGCGCATATCTTAACCAATTCTTGCTTTTCGGTAGTATAAATTTTATACGTTAACGAAAGTTTTAAGACATTGTCTTCCACAATTGTTTTTACATAAATGTTCTGCAATTCGGGCTTTCCAACAGTTTTAGCCAACGTCAATTTAGCAAAAGTCCCGTCAGCGATACTAGCTCTAACTTGGTTGAAAAATTTGGTATACGTAATGTTATTTGTTGGAATAGTTTGCATTTTTTGAAATTTTATCAAATATAAAAAATCCCCAACTACTTTTGGTAATTGAGGATTAGTTTATTTTGAAAATGAATTAATTATTCGTTAACCAAAACCCATTCGCCTGAAGCAATCATGCTTTCTGCTTTTTTGTATTTCATGGTTTCGTTCTTACCACTCATAACGTGTTTAATAGTAACGGTATCATTACGATTAATTTTTGGTGTTTCTCTAGTAATTGTATCGGTTACTTGAGGTCTTTGACTTGCCATTTCACCTGCTCTTCTAGCATCACTTGCCGCATCATCACCATCTACATCTTGTTTTGATTCGGTATAATTTTGTTTTTGACGCACTTGTTTGGCTTCATGAATATCCGAAGGGTCTTGAGAAGGTAAATTCCCTTTAAACAAGAAAGAAATCACTTCTTTATTTACGTCGTCAATCATTTTTTTGAACAAGTTGAATGCTTCAAATTTATAAATTAACAAAGGATCTTTTTGCTCGTGAACTGCTAATTGAACTGATTGTTTCAATTCATCCATTTTGCGTAAATGCTTTTTCCATGCTTCATCTACAATGGCTAGGGTAATGTTTTTCTCAAAATCAGTCACTAATGTTTTACCGTGAGATGCATACGATTTTTCCAAATCGGTAACCACATTCAACGATTTAATTCCATCTGTAAAAGGAACTATAATGCGTAAATATTGTCCGTTATTGTTTTCGTAAACATTTTTAATAATTGGAAAAGCTTCTGCCGCATTTCGCTCAATTTTATCGTTATAATGTTCTAAAACTGCTTTATAGGTTTTTCCGGTAATCTCTCTATCGGTTAGTTTTCCAAATTCAGCTTCAGAAACTGGTGAACTAATTGAAAAATAACGTATTAATTCAAACTCATAGTTTTTAAAATCACCTGCTACTTTGTTTTGCTCTACGACCAATTCACACGTATCATACATCATATTGGCAATGTCTACTTTCAAACGTTCTCCATGCAATGCATGACGTCTTCTTTTGTAAACCACTTCTCTTTGTGCATTCATTACGTCGTCATACTCTAATAAACGTTTACGAACTCCAAAGTTATTTTCTTCCACTTTTTTCTGCGCTCTTTCAATGGATTTCGTCATCATCGAATGTTGGATCACTTCGCCTTCTTTTAGACCAATACGATCCATAACTTTCGCTACTCTTTCCGAACCAAACAAACGCATCAAATTATCTTCAAGCGATACATAAAATTGCGAGCTTCCCACATCTCCTTGACGACCCGCACGACCTCTCAACTGACGGTCGACACGACGTGAATCGTGGCGTTCTGTACCAATGATTGCTAAACCACCTGCTTTTTTTACCTCATCCGATAACTTGATATCAGTTCCACGACCCGCCATATTGGTAGCAATGGTTACGACACCTGGTTTACCAGCTTCGGCAACAATTTCGGCTTCACTTTTATGCATTTTGGCATTCAATACATTGTGCTGAATCCCTCTGATTTTCAACATTCGGCTTAATAATTCCGAAATCTCTACTGATGTAGTTCCAATTAACACGGGACGACCTTCTTTCGACAGTACTACAACGTCTTCAATCACGGCATTGAATTTTTCACGAACGGTACGGTAAATCAAATCATCTTTGTCTTTACGCGCCATCGGTTTGTTGGTCGGGATTTCTACAACGTCTAATTTGTAGATTTCCCAAAACTCACCTGCTTCGGTAACTGCCGTTCCGGTCATACCACCTAATTTGCTGTACATACGGAAATAATTCTGCAATGTAATGGTAGCAAATGTTTGCGTGGCCGCTTCAATTTTTACATTTTCTTTGGCTTCAATAGCTTGGTGTAAACCATCAGAATAACGACGACCATCCATAATACGTCCGGTTTGCTCATCAACAATCATTACTTTATTGTCCATGATTACGTATTCAGTGTCTTTTTCAAACAACGTATACGCTTTTAGCAATTGCGTTAATGTATGAATACGTTCCGATTTGATTGAAAAATCTTTAAACAACTCATCTTTTCGTTCCGCTTCAGCTTCCGTAGCTAAATTTTCGCGCTCAATTTGAGCAATCTCGGTTCCAATATCAGGTAAGACAAAGAAATTAGCATCGGTATCTTGAGAAAGATATTGAATTCCGTTATCTGTTAGTTCTACTTGATTGTTTTTTTCTTCGATAACAAAATACAAAGCCTCATCAATTTTTGGCATTTCTCTGTTGTTATCTTGCATGTATTGGTTCTCTGTTTTTTGCAGCAATTGTTTTACTCCTTCTTCCGACAAAAATTTAATCAAGGCTTTACTTTTTGGTAAGGCTCTATACGAACGTAATAAGTTGAATCCAGCTTCTTTAGCATTTCCTTCTTTGAACAAGCGTTTTGCTTCCGTTAAACAATCGGTAGCAACTTTACGTTGTAATGCAACTAAATTTTCAACTTTTGGTTTTAATTCATTAAATTCATGACGATCCCCTTGAGGTACTGGTCCAGAAATAATCAATGGTGTTCTAGCATCATCTACTAAAACCGAATCGACCTCATCCACAATAGCAAAATTGTGTTTTCTTTGCACTAAATCTTCAGGTGCATGTGCCATATTATCACGCAAATAATCAAAACCAAATTCGTTATTTGTTCCGTAGGTAATATCAGCTTCATAGGCTTTTCTTCTTTCAGGCGAATTGGGCTGATGATTATCTATACAATCAACTGTCATTCCGTGAAACTCAAAAAGAGGCGCTTTCCATGTACTATCACGTTTGGCTAAGTAATCATTGACGGTTACTAAGTGGACTCCGTTTCCTGTTAAAGCGTTGAGATATAAAGGCAAAGTTGCGACTAATGTTTTTCCTTCACCTGTTTGCATTTCGGCAATTTTACCCTGGTGTAAAACCACACCACCAATCAACTGCACGTCGTAGTGAATCATATCCCAAGTAATCGCTTTACCTGCAGCATCCCATGAATTTGCCCAGGTTGCATTTTCACCTTCAATTTTAATATATGATTTAGATGCAGATAATTCTCGATCTTTTGGGGTTGCTGTAACAGTAATGTTGTCGTTTTCTTTAAAACGTCGCGCCGTTTCTTTTACAACTGCAAACGCTTCTGGTAGAATTTCGTTCAATACTTTTTCAGAAATTTCATAGGCTTCTTTCTCAACCGTATCAATCTCTGCATAAAAATCTTCACGTGCATCAATATCTTCCGTTTGTTCTGCTTCGAGCTTTAACGCTATAATTTTTGAGTCTTTCTCAGCGCGAGCTTGCTGTATTTTGACTTTAAATTGAGCTGTTTTAGCACGCAATTCGTCATGAGACAAGGCTTGTAAAGCACTCTCAAAGGATTTTACTTTTGTGATTAAAGGTTGAATAGCTTTTACATCTTTCTCCGATTTATCTCCAACAAAAGCTTTCAATATGGAATTTATGATACTCATAATTATTATTTTCTAATAGTTTGCAAATATAACCAAAAAAAAAGCCTCAGTGAAGAGACTTATTTCTGTTGTGTGTATTTATTTTTTAATATTCGTCCTCATTCCAAAGATAATCTTCGTCAGTAGGATAATCTGGCCAAATTTCTTCCATTGATTCATAGATTTCTCCTTCATCTTCTATAGACTGCAAGTTTTCCACCACTTCTAATGGAGCTCCAGTTCTAATAGCATAGTCGATAAGTTCATCTTTGGTTGCTGGCCAAGGCGCATCACTCAAGTAGGATGCTAATTCTAATGTCCAATACATCTTTTTATCGATTTAAGTTTATGCAAAAATAAATTTATTACTTAAAAAGTCAAGTTTTTTTTTACTTTTTTTATTAAA
>NZ_JBILKB010000041.1:0-17775 GCF_044376915.1 Flavobacterium sp. | reverse complement strand
GAATTTTTTAGAAATACCGAAAAATTAACCTTGTCCATTGGCGATATTGTAGCTACTGAAGCTTCTCCAGGACACGACATCGGAATCATTACTTTGACAGGCGAATTGGTTAAAATTCAAATGAAAAAGAAAAATGAAAATCCGGACAAAGAATTAGCAAAAATTTACCGAAAAGCTTCGCAAAAAGACATTGACATCTGGACCGAAGCTAGAAATAAAGAAGAAATTGTGCGCATGCGCGCTAGAGAAATTGCGATCAATTTAAAATTGGAAATGAAGATTTCGGATGTTGAATTTCAAGGCGATGGATCGAAAGCAACGTTTTACTACACCGCAAACGACCGCGTAGATTTTCGCCAATTGATCAAAGAATTTGCACAAGAATTCAAAATTAGAATCGAAATGAAACAAGTGGGTTTCCGACAAGAAGCTTCTCGTTTAGGTGGAATTGGCTCCTGCGGAAGAGAATTGTGTTGTTCCACTTGGCTGACCGATTTTAGAAGTGTAAATACTTCGGCAGCGCGATACCAGCAGTTATCATTGAATCCGCAAAAATTAGCGGGACAATGTGGAAAATTAAAATGTTGTTTGAATTACGAATTGGACACCTATTTGGATGCCTTAAAAGACATGCCCGACATGGAAACCAAATTGTACACCGAAAAAGGTGATGCTTACTGTCAGAAAATTGACATTTTCAAAGAAATTATGTGGTTTTCATATGCCAATGCCCCAGCGCAATGGATGGTTTTACCTGTAGCCAAGGTAAAAGAAATTATTGCTATTAACAAGAAAAAAGAACGCGTTGCGGGCTTAGAAGACTTTGTTGTGGAAACGGTTCAAGAAGTAGAGAAAAAATTCGAAAATGTTGTGGGACAAGACAGTTTAACGCGTTTTGATCAACCGAAAAGAAAATCGAACAACCGAAATAAAAAGAAAAAACCTACAAATTTTAAAAATGCACCTAAGAAAGACTAATTGTATTGGTTTATTGCTGTTGTTGGTGTTTTTTACCGCGTGTGATAAGAAACAGTTTTTCAGCGAGTATAAAGAATTAGACGGATCGTGGAAAAAGTCCGACACCTTGCGTTTTACGTTTGAACAAAAGGATACCGTTAATCCGTACCATTTGTTTTTAAATGTGAGAAACAACAATGATTATCCGTTCAACAACATGTATTTGATTGTTTCCTTAAAAGAGCCTGGAAAGAAACCCACGATAAAAATTGATACCTTAGAATATCAAATGGCTGATGCCGATGGGACCCTTTTAGGAGAAGGCTTTACCGACGTCAAAGAGAGCAAACTATGGTATCTAGAAAACTATGTTTTCAATAGAATGGGTAAATACAATGTTGAGGTGGTTCAAGCGGTTCGAGCAACTGGAGAAGTAAACGGAGTTGCTGAACTGGAAGGAATTACAGAATTAGGTTTACGAATAGAAAAAACAAAATAACATGGCGACTAAGAAACCAGTTACAAACGATTACTCAGAATATACCCGAAAGTTTTGGCAACTTTTTAAGTATGGATTTTTAGGAATTATTTTATTATTCTTTTTTGCTTCTTGGGGATTTTTTGGAAAAATGCCTTCTTTTGATGATTTAGAAAATCCAGATTCTAACGTGGCCACCGAAATTATTTCTGCAGACGGAGTGGTTATCGGAAAATTTTATAAAGAGAACAGAACACCTGTAAAATATCACGAATTACCGCAACACCTTGTTAAGGCTTTAGTGGCAACTGAAGACGAACGTTTTTACGAACATTCGGGAATTGATGCAAAAGGAACATTGCGGGCCGTAGTAAAATTAGGAAGAGATGGTGGTGCCAGTACGCTAACCCAACAGTTGGCTAAAAATTTATTTCATGGTGAAGGGTCAAATTTTAAATTATTTAGGGTCATTCAAAAAGTAAAAGAATGGATTATTGCGATTCGTCTGGAAAGACAATATACCAAACAAGAAATCATTGCTTTGTATTTAAATCAAGTAGATTTTGTTAACGGCGCGGTTGGAATTCGTTCGGCGGCAAAAATTTACATGAACAAAGAGCCAAAAGATTTAACCATTGAAGAAGGCGCTCTATTTGTGGGGATGTTAAAAAATCCCTCGTTGTATAATCCCAACCGAAAAAAGAGAGCCCAATTGGTATTGGACCGAAGAAATACCGTATTAGAGCAAATGGTGAAAAATGGTGTAATTACGGAAGGCAAACAAGAACAGCTAAAAAAATTACCCGTAAAACTAGATTTTAGACCCGAAAGCCATTCCGAAGGTAGCGCTACATATTTTAGAGAATACCTGAGAGATTATATGAGAAAATGGGTAAAAGATCATTTGAAACCCGATGGAACTGAGTATGATTTATACCGAGATGGTTTAAAAATTTATACTACGATCGATTCAAAAATGCAGCAATATGCAGAAGAAGCGGTGCAAGAACATTTAAAAAATTTACAAAAAGAGTTTTTTAAAGGGATGAAAGACAAAGACAACGCGCCTTTTGTTGATATTACACCCGAGCAAACCAAGCAAATTATGATGCAAGCTATGAAAAACTCGGAGCGTTGGAGAAAAATGGATTTGAACGGAAAAACGGCTGATGAAATCATCAAATCGTTTTCGGCCCCAGCTAAAATGAAAATCTTCACCTATAATGGAGAGAAAGATACTTTAATGACCCCTAAAGATTCCATCATTTACTACAAACACATGTTGCAAACCGGAATGATGGCCATGGAGCCGAGAAACGGACACATCAAAGCGTGGGTAGGAGGCGTAAATTATAAATATTTCCAATACGATCACGTAGGACAAGGAGCGAGACAAGTAGGTTCTACTTTTAAACCTTTTGTTTATGCTACTGCCATCGAACAATTGGGAATGTCACCCTGTGATTCTATTATTGATAGTTATTTCACCATGCCAAAGGGTAAATGGGGAATCGACGCCGATTGGTCGCCTAAAAACTCCGACGGGAATTACAGAGGAACCATTACATTACAAAAAGCTTTAGCCAATTCTATCAATACCGTTTCAGCAAAATTAATTGACCGTGTGGGCCCACAAGCTGTAGTGGATATGGCAAAAGAATTGGGCGTTACTTCAACAATCCCAATTCAACCCTCAATTGCTCTTGGAGCAGTAGATATTACAGTTGAAGAAATGGTTGGCGCTATGAGTACGTTTGCGAATCAAGGGGTATATGTGAAACCTACTTTCATTATCAAAATTGAAGATAAAAATGGGGTGGTTATCGATCAACCGATTCCGTATCAAAAAGACGTAGTTAATAAAAATGTAGCCTATGCTGTAATTAAATTAATGGAAGGCGTTAAAGAATCAGGAACCGGAGCCCGATTAAAATATGGCGGTGGCGGATTCATTCAATACGATTACAGTTTTGCTAATCCAGTTGCCGGAAAAACAGGTACTTCTCAAAACAATTCTGACGGATGGTTTATTGGTATGGTACCCAATTTAGCCACAGGTATTTGGGTGGGTAACGAAGACCGAGCCGCTCATTTTAGATCTACACATATGGGACAAGGTGCCACGACAGCATTGCCTATTTGGGGTATTTTCATGAAAAAATGTTATGCCGATAGTGATTTAGACGTGTCTCGGGAACCTTTTGAAAAACCTGAAAACTTATCTATAAAAGTAGATTGTTGGACACCAAAAAAAGTAGTCGATTCCACAGAAGTACCTACAGACGAACCCAATATGGATGAATTTGACGGATTATAAAATAATACACTATGATTTCAAGAAAAGTAAATAATGTACAAGAAGCATTAGACGGAATTCAAGACGGACAAACCATTATGTTAGGTGGATTTGGACTTTGTGGTATTCCCGAAAACAGTATCGCTGAATTAGTAACCAAAAACGTTACAAATTTAATCTGTATTTCCAACAATGCCGGTGTCGATGATTTCGGATTGGGATTGTTGTTACAAAAGCGTCAAATCAAAAAAATGATTTCATCTTATGTGGGAGAAAATGCTGAATTTGAACGCCAAATGCTTTCCGGAGAATTAGATGTAGAACTTACACCACAAGGCACATTGGCCGAAAAATGCCGTGCCGCTCAAGCTGGAATTCCTGCTTTTTTTACACCTGCCGGTTATGGTACGGAAGTAGCAGAAGGAAAAGAAACACGCGAGTTCAACGGAAAAATGCACGTAATGGAATTAGCCTATAAAGCCGATTTTTCCATTGTAAAAGCATGGAAAGGTGACGAAGCAGGTAATTTAATTTTTAAAGGAACTGCTCGTAATTTTAATGCGTGTATGGCAGGTGCTGCTAAAATTACGATTGCTGAGGTAGAAGAATTAGTACCAGCAGGAACGTTGAATCCAAACGAAATTCACATCCCTGGAATTATGGTCAATCGTATTTTTCAAGGAGAAAAGTTTGAAAAAAGAATTGAACAGAAAACGGTTAGACAAAAATAATTAGCCAATGTGACAATGAGCCAATTAGTCAATAAAAATAATTGACACTTTAAAATAGGCACATTGACACATTATCACATTGACACATTATATTATGGCATTAGATAAAAATCAAATCGCACAGCGAATCGCCCAAGAAGTAAAAGATGGGTACTACGTTAATTTAGGAATTGGTATACCAACATTAGTTGCCAATTATGTGCGTACCGATATTTCGGTTGAATTTCAATCAGAAAACGGGGTTTTAGGCATGGGGCCTTTCCCTTTTGAAGGAGAGGAAGACGCCGACATCATCAATGCAGGTAAACAAACCATCACTACGTTGCCAGGAGCCAGTTTCTTTGATTCGGCATTCAGTTTTGGAATGATTCGTGCGCAAAAAGTAGATTTAACCATTTTAGGCGCCATGGAAGTTTCCGAAAATGGTGATATTGCCAACTGGAAAATTCCAGGAAAAATGGTAAAAGGAATGGGTGGCGCGATGGATTTAGTAGCTTCGGCTGAAAATATTATCGTTGCGATGATGCACGTTAATAAAGCAGGCGAATCGAAAATCTTAAAAAAATGTTCTCTTCCCCTAACTGGTGTAGGTTGCGTGAAAAAAGTCGTTACCGAATTAGCCGTTTTAGAGGTTACGCCAAATGGTTTTAAGTTGTTAGAACGCGCACCAGGTGTTTCGGTAGATGACATCATCAAAGCCACAGAAGCCGATTTAATTATCGAAGGAGAAATTCCTGAGATGAGTATTAATTAGCCAATAAAACAATGTGCCAATTAGTCGATTAGTCAATGTGCCAATTGGTTGTTGATAAAATAATTGGCTAATTGACACATTTTCAAATTGACACATTAAATATACAAGCCATGTTAACATTTCAAGAAAAGTACAAGAACAATTTAATTCTTTTAAAATCATTTGAATTTGCTAAAAAAGTGGTTCAATACACAGAAAAATTAGAAGAAGACATAAAGTATGTAATCGCCAATCAACTATTAAAATCAGGAACTTCTATAGGAGCTAATATCAAAGAAGCTCAAAATGCTGAAAGCAAAGCAGACTTTATTCATAAGATGAAAATTGCCATGAAAGAAGCTGATGAAACTGAATTTTGGTTATTCCTTTGTAACGAATTAGAAAATTATCCAAATTCAGAAGAATTATTAACTTAAGTTTTTGATATATTGAAAATTACAAACAAAATCATTTCAACAACCAAAAAAATTAGCCAATAAGCCAATGTGACAATGACACATTTTCAAATTGACTAATTGAATTGGCAAATCGACTAATTGACACATTAACATGTTTCCAAAAGTAATTCTTAAATCAGGTAAAGAAAAATCCATCCAACGGCGTCATCCTTGGATTTTCAGCGGTGCGGTATATGGCGTAAGTCGGGAAATACACGACGGCGAAATGGTCGATGTAGTGGATTCAAAAAACCAACATTTAGGAACCGGATATTTCAGTGACAAAGGAAGTATTGTGGTGCGTATTTTGACCTTTGGCGACGAAACATTCTCTGAGAACTTTTGGGCAACCAAACTACAATCGGCATGGTTTTTACGTACTCAACTATTGGATTTTGAAGTTACCAATGCGTTCCGAGTAATTCACGGAGAAGGCGACGGCATTTCGGGATTGATTATTGATTATTACGATAAAAATTGGGTTATTCAAGCGCATTCAACCGGAGTTTTTCTTCAAATGAAGCAAATTTCGGAAGCGATACAAGCAAATTTCCCAGACCATTGCGAAACCATTTATTGCAAAAGTTCTGGGACATTACCGAATACGGGAACCGATTATTTCTTATTCGGAAACAAACAAGAAACCGTTGCCAAAGAAAACAGCATTTTGTTTTCAGTAAATTGGGTTGAAGGCCAAAAAACCGGCTTCTTCTTGGACCAACGCGACAACCGAAAATTATTAGGTGAATTCTCAAAAGGCAAAAAAGTACTAAACACCTTTTGTTACACAGGCGGATTTTCTATTTACGCCATGAACGCTGGAGCAGAATTGGTCACTTCGGTAGATATTTCTCAAAAAGCGGTGGATTTAGCGGCCAGTAATATGGAATTGAACTTTCCAAAAGCCAATCATAATGCGGTTGCTGACGACGTGTTCAACTTCATGAAAGAACACACGCAGCAGTACGATGTGATTGTATTAGACCCGCCCGCTTTCGCGAAAAGCATTAAAAGTAAACATACGGCTACGCAAGCCTACAAACGTTTAAACATAGCCGGTTTAAAAGCTTTAGCGCCAAACGGTATTTTATTCACGTTCTCGTGCTCGCAAGTGATTGACGATGTGTTGTTTTACAATACCGTTGCCGCCGCCGCCATAGAAACCGGAAGAAATATCCGAGTGTTGCACAAATTAGAACAAGGTCCTGATCACCCAACGAACATTTACCACCCTGAAGGGCATTATTTAAAAGGATTGGTGTTGTTTGTAGAGTAGGTTTTGAGTGGGGAGTTTTGAGATCGTTATCCTGCAAGTTTTTTTGACCTTGTAGGCATTCATAAAAACAAAAACCTGCAAGTCTTTCCACTTACAGGTTTTTTAATTTTCTATATTCTTTTCTCTTTCTTAATGACTCAATGCCGAGAAAAAATCATTCCCTTTGTCATCCGTAATGATAAAAGCGGGGAAATTTTTCACCGTGATTTTACGAACGGCCTCCATGCCTAATTCTTCAAAATCTACGACTTCTACCGATAAGATGTTTTCTTTGGCTAAAATCGCCGCAGGACCACCAATCGAACCCAAATAGAATCCACCGTATTTCTTACAGGCGTTCATGACATCGGCACTTCGGTTTCCTTTGGCCAACATAATCATGCTTCCGCCAGCCGCTTGGAATTCGTCTACATAGACATCCATTCTTCCTGCGGTGGTTGGTCCAAAACTTCCCGATGGCATGCCGTCTGGCGTTTTTGCTGGGCCAGCGTAATATACTGGGTGATTTTTGAAATAGTCTGGCATTGGTTTTCCAGCGTCTAATAACTCTTTGATTTTTGCATGCGCAATATCACGAGCGACAATCAACGTTCCGTTTAATTTCAAACGCGTTTTGATGGGATATTTTGATAATTCTGCTAAAATTTCCGCCATCGGTTTGTTCAAATCAACTTCCACAGCTGGCTCTAAATGCGGCGCTGTAGCAGGTAAAAATTGTCCCGGATTGGTTTCTAATTGTTCTAAGAAAATACCGTCTTTTGTGATTTTTCCTTTGATGTTTCGATCTGCCGAACACGAAACGCCCATTCCAACCGGGCAAGATGCCGCATGACGTGGTAAACGAATGACACGCACATCATGGGTTAAATATTTTCCGCCAAATTGGGCTCCAATTTGACTTTCTTGGCAAATTTGTTGCACTCTTTTTTCCCATTCCAAATCGCGAAATGCTTGACCCGACATGTTTCCAGAAGTCGGTAAATTGTCATAATATCCTGCCGAAGCTTTTTTCACGGCGGCTAAATTTGCTTCCGCAGAAGTGCCACCAATTACTAAGGCCAAATGGTACGGGGGACAAGCCGCTGTTCCTAAATCCATAATGCGCTCACGAACAAATTCGTCTAACGATTTTTCATTCAACAACGATTTTGTTTTTTGATACAAGAACGTTTTGTTGGCCGAACCACCACCTTTTGTTAAAAACAAGAACTCATACGAATTTCCTTTTTTCGCATAAATATCAATTTGTGCCGGTAAGTTCGATCCTGAGTTTTTCTCTTCAAACATCGAAATTGGAACAATTTGCGAATAACGAAGATTTTTATTTTGGTACGTATTGTAAATTCCTTTAGACAACCATTCGCCATCATCCACACCAGTATAAACGTTTTCCCCTTTTTTCGCAACAACAATCGCGGTTCCAGTATCTTGGCAAGAAGGCAATTGACCTTCTACCGCTACGGCAGCATTTTGCAATAAATTATAAGCTACAAAACGGTCGTTGTCTGTTGCTTCTGGGTCTTCAATAATGTTTCGTAATTTTTGTAAATGGGCCGAACGCAACATAAACGAAACGTCGTCCATGGCTTCTTGTGCTAATAATTCCAATCCTTTTGGGTCAACCACTAAGATTTCTCTGTCGCCAAGTTGCTCCACTTTTACGTAATCGGAAGTTAATTTTTTGTAGGTTGTATCGTCTTTTAAAATGGGATACGGGTCTTGATATAAAAAGTCCATTTGTGTGTAGTTTTGAGAGGTAAAGTTACTGATTTTTGCCGGGATTGAAAAAATGAAATATGGTTAATTAGTATATCTTAAAAAAACCAACTCGCCACAAAAATGGCCGTTATTACACAGATTAAATCTACTAAAAGCATCATCCCTAGAGTATAACGAGTGTTTTTCACATTGATACTACCAAAATAAACGGCAATTACGTAAAAAGTCGTTTCGGCACTGCATTGAAAAATACAACTCAATCTTCCGGTTAAAGAATCGGGTCCAAATTGCTTCATTGCATCAATCATAAAGCCACGCGAACCACCTGAGCTAAAAGGGCGCAACATGGCCACAGGCAATGAATCGGTGATCTCTTTTGCGACGCCCAAATGTGCAAAAACAAATGAAATTCCGTAACTGATGTTTTCAAACAAGCCACTATTTCTGAAGAGTGAAATGGCGACTAACATTCCCATTACATAAGGAAAAATGGTAACTCCGGTTTTTAATCCGTTATTTGCTCCTGATACAAATGTGTCGAAAATCGTTGTTTTTTGTTCCACAAATTTCTTCTCGTGAACGAAGGAAAATATCAAAGTGCCACCAATAATTAATAGCAATAACAATCCAGAAAGGTTAGAAGTAAAATAATTTTTTCCAATTAAATCTAAACTGTTTACATAAAATAATAATCCAACAATGGCACCGATTACACCCATTAAAACCGCAAGTAAAGAAGCGCTTTTAAAATTAACGCGTTGTTTAATTCCAACAAAAATAAAAGCAGCAATGGTGCCCACAAAAGAAGTAATAATACATGGCAACATTACATCGGCTGGATTGGCTGCATGTTCAGCGGCACGGTAACCAATAATGGACGTAGGAATTAAGGTCAAACCAGCAGCGTGCAAACACATGAACATGATTTGGGCATCACTGGCTCGGTCTTTATCTTCGTTGAGTTCTTGTAAACTTTGCATGGCTTTCAATCCAAAAGGAGTAGCTGCAGAATCCAGACCTAAAAAGTTCGCCGCAAAATTCAAGGTCATGTAGGAAATGGACTCGTGATTTTTTGGAATACTAGGGAATACTTTGGCAAATAACGGGCTTAATTTTCGGGCCAAGCGTTCAGAAGCGCCCGAAATAATTAGCAATTCCATGATCCCACAGAAAAAGGACAAATAGGCCATTAAGGGCAGAATCAAATCAAATAAACTGCTTTTGGTCATGGGCAATAAGCCATCAGCTTTTTGTTTTCCGCTGTATATTTTTACGGTTTGATTGTTGTACACATAAGTGGTGTCAGCATCTAACTCATTTTTATTGATACTAAATGTTTTATCTTCGGCTTTTTGGACACTGTCTTGTACAAATTGAGGTACTTCATTTATATATTTTTCAGCTATTAAGAGGGGCTCGCCTTGTTTTCCATTCAAAACATAATCAACGGAATAGTATTGTGAAGAAAACAATCCGAAAACAATAAAAAAGATAGAAGATATAAATATCACTAACCAAAATCTGCTTAAAACCATGTGTTATATTTTTTGTAAATGTAAAATTAAAAAATCACATAGATAAAAATCACAATAAAAATGCATATTTTTTTCATTTTAAGTAAAAAAGAGAGTAAATTAGCTTTTCAATTTTTAAATCCATAAAAAGAGAACCATGAAACCATACGTATTAATTTTTCTTTTCTTTTCTGTATTGCTAGGAAATGCTCAAAATAGCCAACAAATTCAGGAAATTACAAAGAGTTACGACTTAAATGCCATCAAGTTACTTCAAGGTAAAATAAAAGCGACGGAGGATATAGACAGACAATTTGCTATTGAAACCGCAAACAAAAATGGTTGGCCAATTCGCATCGATTTAGAAAATGGAGGTGTCGAAGAGTTAATTAAAATTGATCCAAAAGGTTTCCCAATTTACAGACGAACGGATAATGTAGATGCGGCGGTATCAACACGAACTAATTTCATAAATTCAGGCGGCGGTTTAGGATTAAACATAGATGGTCAAGGTATGGTGGCTCGTGTTTGGGATGGAGGGACCGTTAGACGAACACATAACGGATTTGGTTCACGAGTACAAACCATTGATGATGCTGCTGGCACAACTTTTAACGATCACGCTACACATGTTACGGGAACAATTATTGCCTCGCCTTGGAATGTTGCTTCAGAAAACATAAAAGGAATGGCGCCGTTGGCTAATGCAAAAACATATAATTGGACAAACGATGTGTCTGAAGCATTGTCAGAAGTAGCACTTGGGATGTTGGTTTCGAATCACTCCTATGGCGTTGCTGTTTCTGCAACTATTCCTGCTTGGTATATTGGGTCGTATGTTGATTCTTCTAGAGATTGGGACCAGACAGCTTATTTAGCACCCTATTATTTGCCTGTTTTTTCGGCCGGAAATGACGGAAATAACAATTTAAATGCTACTCCGATTGCACCGGGGTTTGATAAATTAATTGGAGATAAAGTAGCAAAAAATGTTTTAACAGTTGCTAATTCTAGTGATGCAATTATATTCCCAGACGGCACATTAGCAAGTGTAAATATTAGTAGCGATAGTAGCCAAGGGCCATCAGATGATAGAAGAATTAAGCCTGATATTGCAGGGAATGGTCAGGGCCTAACTTCGTTGACAGCCTTAAACAACACCTCTATTAATACTTTTTCAGGAACATCCATGGCAGCGCCTAATGTTTCAGGAACCTTATTGTTGTTACAGCAGTATCATTATTCTTTGCACAATGTTTTTATGAAGGCAGCCACATTAAAAGGAATTGCTTGTCATACGGCCGATGATGCTGGGAATGTTGGTCCAGATCCAAGATTTGGATGGGGATTATTAAATGCAAAAAAAGCCGCTGAGACCATAAGAGATAATGGATTAAATTCTTGGGTTTCAGAAAATGTTTTGAATCAAGGGCAAACGTATACAATGACCGTTAATTCTAGTGGTGGACCAAACAATCCTTTAATTGCTTCTATAACCTGGACAGATTTGCCAGGAGTTGCGAATAACGGTTCCAGACCAGCAAATGATCTTACGAAGGCGTTAGTAAATGATCTAGATATTCGAATTTCAAATGGATCAACAACCTACTTCCCTTGGAAATTACAAAGTAATCCTACTGATTTAGCAATAAGAACTGCCGATAATGACGTGGATAATGTAGAAGTTATCAAAATTGACGCACCAGCAGCAGGAAATTATACTATAACTATAAGTCACAAAGGGAATTTAAGTTCGGGATCTCAACATTATTCTTTGGTTATTACTGGATTAGCCTCAAATATTGCAATCACCTCAAAATCGGCAGATGTTGTAGCTTGTTCAGATCAAAGCGCAGTATATACGTTTGATTACAAACAAGTAGGTTCAACAACGACTAATTTTTCTGCAATTGGATTGCCTACAGGCGCTACTGCTTCTGTTTTTCCTCAGTCATTAAGCACAAATGGAGTAGTTACCATGACAATTTCTAATTTACCAAGTGTACAACCGGGTATTTATGATATTGGTATCCAAGCATCCAACGGAACGGAAACGGAAACGAGATTTAAAAAGTTAACCGTTTATTCTACTTCTTTCGAGCCTATTGCATTACTTACACCAGCAAATAATTCAAATAGTATTGGTAGTTCGGTAGTTTTAGATTGGTCTTCTAATTTTAATTCAGAAAATTATAACCTACAAGTTTCAACAAGACCTGATTTTTCTTCTTTTCACACAAATATTGATCTAACAGATTCAACCTATTTACTTACAGGATTGAGTTCTGAAACAAGATATTATTGGAGAGTGATACCTTCTAATAGATGTAATGCTGCAACAAATGTAGCCTCTCAAACCTTTAACACAGGGATTATTACCTGTAATTTAGTGTTTGCAGCGACAGATTTTTCAAATGCAGCGATTGATGTTGTTCCAAATAGTACTGCTTCTGTTCCAATTGTTGTTTCGGGAGGAATTACTATTGCCGATTTGAACGTAACTTTAGACATTACACATACGTGGATTGGAGATATGATTATTACTTTATCTGGTCCAGCTTCAATTGGAAGACCAGAAATCACGTTGTTTAATCAACCTTGTATTGGTACCGGACCAACTTACCCAGATATTCAGGCAACACTTGATGATTCCGGACAAAGTATTAGTTGCGCGGAAGTTGCGCCCATTGTGAGTGGGACGATTAGACCGTTTGAAAGCTTATCAAGTATTAATGGATTAGTAGCTGATGGTACATGGACTTTAAATATATTGGATGTTGGCAATCAAGACGGCGGTACAATTAATGCGGTTTCATTAAATTTTTGTAAAGTTATACCTTCAAATTTAAATGCAAACATCAATACCTTTAATGCTTTGAAAATTTACCCTAATCCAGCTAAAGGTTTTGTTACTATTGATCTAGCGGGAAGCGTAAACGGAGAAACAACCTATGAGTTATTTGATGTGCAAGGAAGAAAAGTAATTTCTAAAGTTTCTTCTTCAGATCTAGAAACATTGAATGTGGAAAATTTATCGGATGGAATTTATATGCTAACGCTTCAAAATGGAAGCAATAAGACCACTAAAAAAGTGGTGATTAATAAATAATTAATTACCAATACAGATAAAAAAGGGAGCTAAAATGCTCCCTTTTTTTTATACATGAATAATTTCATCTTCAATTAATAATTCTTCACTACGTAGACGAAGAAAAATTTGAGCTACAGCAATGACATCTTTTTCACAATAAGTAATGATGCGATCGATGTCTTTTTCTTCATAAAATACGCGCGCTACTTCACTGCCGTCAATATCATCTTTTGGTGAAGGCACTCCAAGAACTTTGGTCAATAACTTCAAAGAAGTGAAATGTTTATAATCACCAAATTTCCATAATTCCAAGGTGTCAAGATGAGGAACTTCCCAAGGTTTTTTTCCAAATAAATTGAGTTTGTTCGGCAATACCATGCCATTAATGATCATTCTTCTCGCAATGAATGGAATGTCAAATTCTTTGGCGTTATGGCCACATAATAGATTTTGGACACCATTAAAATGAGTGTTTAATAAATTTGAAAAATCATTCAGAATTTTCTTTTCATCACCCCAAAAACTAGTAACTCTAAAATTACGAATGTCGGCCTTGTTGACAAAATAACCTACAGATATGGTGATGATCTTGCCAAATTCTGCCCAAATACCAGCTCTTTCATAAAAGTCTTCTCCTGAGACATCTTCTTTTCTTTGGTACTGTGTTTTTTGTTCCCAAAGCTGCTGCATATCAGAGTCTAATTTGTCATAATGTTCCTGTTCCGGTACGGTTTCAATATCTAAAAATAAGATATTGTTGAGGGGTGTTTTTTGAATCATAGTTTCTATTTTAGGGGGTTGATTTTATTTTTGGGCGCCAAGCATTTTATAGGTTTCGGTAACATAGGTATACAAATCATTGCTGTGCGGATCATTTTTTGTTTGTTCTCCTTTTAAATGACCGAGTCGCACGATGATTAACTGATCTTCTGGAATTACGATTACAAATTGTCCCAAGTGACCTCGCATATAGTATAATTTTTTACCTAAAACAGTATGAATCCACCAACCATAGCCATAATGACCCGATTCTTTAAAACGTGGCGTGATGCATTTTTTTACAAAAGAAGCATCCAAAAGTTGTTGTCCATTCCACTGCCCGTTTTGTAAATACAATTTACCAAATCGTGCAAAATCGCGTGCATTACTTGCCATACAGCAGTAGGCTTTTTCAATACCGTCGGGCGCATGATCCAATTGCCATAGCGCATCATTTTCGGCCCCCATGGGTTGCCAAAAGTTTTTGGACACATACTGTGACACATATTCTCCTGTTGCTTTTTGAATGCACATGGCAAGTAATTGGGTGGCACCACTTAAGTATTTAAAAGATTTTCCGGGGTTTTCATATATGTTCAATCCGAGAATGACGCTGTTTAAATCATCATCGAAGTAAGCCCGTGTAACAATAGAAAAAGGGCTGTAGTATTTTTCGTCCCAACTCAATCCTGATGCCATTGAAGCCAAATCACCAACGGTTACCTCTTGAGCATATTTTCCTTTTATTTCCGGAAAAAAAGCGATGACTTTTTGATCTAAACTTTTGATTTTTCCTTCCATAATGGCCTTTCCGAGCGCCATAGTCACCACACTTTTGGCCATAGAAAACGAATTGGTTTTCGAGTTTTTGTTAAAGCCATCGAAATAGCTTTCATGCCAAATGCTATCTTTTTTAATGATAACAAATGCTACCGTTTTTAATTCTTGATGCGTTTTCTCTAACGTTGCAGTTGTTGGAATCGTATTGTAGTCTTTGGAAATTGACCAAGGTTGGGCAACACCTTTTTTAATTTCGCGATTGGGAAATTCTTTATAATCTTCCAAAAAAGCAGTAGTATGCCCTTTAAAATAAATCGTTTTTACAGCGCGAAGTAAATAATCAACATCAAAAAGATACAGTAAAACGATAAGAGCAGCATAACTTATGGCTACCCATTTTAATAATTTGAGCAAGAATTTCATCGACAAATTTGTATGATATTGAGATATAAAAATAGAAAAAAGTTGGATTGGTTTTATAAAAACGCGAACAAACTTTTTGAGCCGAAGAATTTTCATGCCCAAGCAACCATTTTTTGGAACCCATTCCTCAGGAACATTCGGTTAGTGAGCCTTCGAAAGCAATAACGCAATGACAAGGCACTTCGAAAGCAGCTTTTATTGTTTTATAAAAAAAAACCACCTGAACAATCAGATGGTTTTTTCAAGATAAAAAAAGTTGAATTATAATTATTCTTTTATTTATGATTTTTTGTCAGCGTCTGTGGCCGTTTCAATTACTTTTCCTTTAAATGATAGTGTTTTGATTGCTTCAGTGCCACCTTCATTGGTCATTACTGTAACTGATTTTTGAAATGGAGCAACGGAAGCGGCATTAAATGTAGCTTCTACTGTTCCTTTTTCCCCGGGTTTGATTGGGGTTTTAGTGTAGTTAGCTGCAGTACATCCACAAGCTGGTTTAACACTAGTGATTAAGATTGTTTCTTTGGTATTATTCGTGAAAGTAAATTCATAACTAGCAGGAATTCCTTTTGGAATATCGCCAAAATCATGCATTTCTTGATCCCATTTCACAACAGATTGTTTAGGTGCTGGAGGCGGCGCAGGAACAGCTATTGGAGCCGGAGCTTTGTCTGATTTTGCTTCTTTAACTTGTGCAAATGAAGCACTTGCAATAAATAAGGCAATAATTGATAATTTAATTGATTTCATGCGTATAATATTTTTAGTTATTTTAATTTTGTGTTACAAAGCTAAACAATCCGAAAAAAGGAGTTGTTAATCATATTCTAATGATTGTTAACAACTTGTTAATGGTGTTTTTTACCGTTATTTTTTTGTAATATCGAGGTCAATATGAAGTTTAATAAATTAAATACTGTAATTTTTATTGGGTTATTGGCCATTGTAGGGGTAATTATCATGCAATTGTTTTTACTCAATCAGGCGTATATTTTTGAAAAAAGAGATACGGAGGACAAAATACACTTTGCCCTACAGGATGTGGTTGAAAAAATATATCAGGATAATAATTCTGAAATGCCAGTAAGTAATCCCATCAAAAAAGTCAGTGCAAATTATTTCATTGTCAATGTAAACGACGTGTTTGAAAACCGGTTACTCGAACATTATTTAAAGACTGAATTTGACCGAGTAAAGTTGGAATTGGATTTTGAATATGCTATTTATGACTGCAGTTCGGAGTCTATGGTGTATGGTAATTACATATCTGTAAACGGCAAACCATCGAAAATGTGTGCGGAATGTTTTCCAAAAAACACTGACTTAACCTATTATTTTGCGATTCGATTTCCCCATTTACAGAAAGGTTATTTTACGAGTTTAAGCCAGTATTGGGTCTTTACAGGAGTGCTGTTCCTAGTGTTGATTATTTATGTGTATTCCGTTTTTCTCATGCTGCAACAAAAACGATATACCGAATTACAAAAAGACTTCATTAACAACATGACACATGAATTTAAAACCCCTTTGGCTTCCATATTAATTGCGTCCAATTATGCCAATTCCCAAAATGAAATCTTAAGCCATCCTAAGCTTTCAAAATACATGCAAATCATTATCAATCAGAGCAATAAATTAAATCAGCATATTGAGAAAATTTTATATGTAGCCAAAACAGATAGCAATCAAATTGCTCTTGAAAAAACGAAAGTGGACTTGCGGGCCGTGCTTGAATTGGTAAAGGAAAATATTCAATTAAAACACCCTACGGCAATCAAAATGGCGATTACTATTGCAAAACCCTACATACTATTTGCAGATGAATTTCACTTTTACAATTTGATATACAATATTATAGATAATGCCGTAAAATATGCTGAAAATTCAGCCAAAATTGAAATTAATGCTAAAGAAACGGCTAAAGGATTGCAATTAGAATTTACGGATCAAGGCATTGGTATCCCTGAAAAAGATTTGCCATTTGTTTTTGATAAATTTTATAGGGTAACACGTCAAGATAATAAAGATATTGAAGGATTTGGCATCGGGCTGTCTTATGTAAAACGTGTTTGTGAATGGCACAAATGGCAGGTTTGGGTACAAAACAATGCGGATCGCGGGATAACCGTTTCAGTGCAAATAAATACGAATGATTATGAGTAAAAAGCGCATTTTATATGTAGAAGACGACGAAACGTTAGCGTTTTTAACAACCGATAATTTAGAACAGCATTTCGACGTGTTGCACTGCAATAATGGAAAAGAAGCCTTTCGTTTATTTTGCACCGAATCATTTGATCTGTGTGTGTTAGATATCATGTTGCCCGATATGGATGGTTTTGAAATGGCGACAGAAATTAGAAAGCGCGATCAAGAAATACCGATCATCTTTTTATCGGCAAAAACCCTGAAGGAAGACCGAATCAAAGGCTTGAAATTAGGGGCCGATGATTATTTGATTAAGCCTTATTCTATTGAAGAGCTTATTTTAAAAATCGAAATATTTTTACACCGCAGCCAAAAATCAGTAGAAAACACGATTCAAAAACAGTATACTTTT
>NZ_JBILKB010000097.1:0-5818 GCF_044376915.1 Flavobacterium sp. | reverse complement strand
GATAGTTTGTTATCCAACATTTGGTGGGAGTGGTGTTGTAGCAACCGAATTGGGCTTAGAATTAGCTAAAAGAGGGCACGAGATACACTTTATTACCTATAGTCAACCGGTACGATTGGCCTTATTGAGTCCCAATGTGCACTATCATGAAGTACATGTTCCTGAATATCCCTTATTTCATTATCAGCCCTATGAATTGGCGCTATCGAGTAAATTAGTGGATATGGTAAAATTATACCAAATTGATGTTTTGCACGTACATTATGCGATTCCACATGCGTATGCAGGTTATATGGCAAAGCAAATGTTAGCCGATGAAGGCATACATATTCCAATGGTTACAACCTTGCACGGAACCGATATTACGCTAGTTGGTAATCATCCTTTTTATAAACCGGCTGTAAGTTTTAGTATCAATAAGTCAGATGTTGTTACTAGTGTTTCTCAAAGTTTGAAAGATGATACCTATCGTTTGTTTGATGTGACAAATGATATTGTGGTTATTCCTAATTTTATCGAATTGTCAAAAGAAAATATATCCGAAACTAGTCCGTGTCATCGCTCCTTAATGGCTCTTGAAAACGAAAGAATTGTCACACATATTTCAAATTTTAGAAAAGTGAAGCGCATTGAAGATGTAGTGAAAATATTTTTTGAAATTCAGAAAGAAATACCTTCTAAGTTGATGATGGTGGGTGAAGGTCCTGAAAAAGAGCAAGCCGAGTATTTATGCAAACAATTAGGTATTCAGCACAAAGTAATTTTCTTTGGAAACAGTAATGAGATTGATAAAATTTTATGTTTTTCGGATTTGTTTTTATTGCCATCAGAGACCGAAAGTTTTGGATTGGCTGCTTTAGAAGCAATGTCTTGCGCGGTTCCCGTTATATCTAGTAATTCGGGTGGTCTGCCTGAAGTTAACAAAGATGGTTTTTCGGGTTATTTGAGTGATGTAGGTGATGTCTATAAAATGAGTCAGGATGCCATTTCTTTATTGCAGGATTCCGATAAATTGAATCAGTTTAAGTTAAATGCAAGGGAGACTGCGAAATTATTTGACATTCAATATATTATGCCAATGTATGAAAATCTATATTACCAAGCAATACAATCTAAACATGACTAAATTACTGCCATTTTTTGTTGTATGCATGTTATCTTGCTCGGTTCCTAAAGAACGAATTGCAGATACTTCATTTACTACAATTTATAAAAATACAATTGGAGGAATTGAAAAAGCCAGCTACCAACATATTACCAATAATGAAGCCTATATCAAGTTAATTGAAGCTTTAAAAATTGACGAATCCGAATACAGTAAATTAGTAGCTGTTAACTTTAAGGAAAAGGATGTGTTGGTTTTGTATCAAGGCAATATGAACACTGGAGGATATAGTATAGATGTAGCAAACATACGTTGGGAAAATGAAGTGCTATTTATTCAAAAATTGGAAATTGTTCCTGAATCAGGAAAAGCGGTTACCTTAGCGCGAACTGCTCCTTATTGTATTGCAGTTATTCCAAAAGCAAAAAAAATTTCGATTGTAGAATAAAAAAAGACTCATAAGAGTCTTTTTTTATTTAATCAAATCGGTATCGAATGCTAAGTGCTAAATTTGGACCAAAATCAGTTTCTTTATAATCTCCTGAAAGCAAATAGATTTCTGGACGGACATCTAAAGATAATTGTAAAGGAATATCAAATTGATATTCTATTCCAAGATCACCTGTTAAGAAAACAAAAGTGCCGCTACTTGAATCTTCTTCATCTGTATAACGCCAACTTCCTAGACCACCACCTGCACCGGCATACCAATTTAATCCTTTATCAATATTCCATACCCATTGGTACAACCCGGCTAATTTAAGAGCGTCAACTTCATTGCTGTTTCGCCAACCCAAATCAAATTCCAAACGATTGGTGTCACTTAATTTTCTTTGATACGAAATTTCGGCACCATATCCATCATTATCACCCAATCGTAAACCAATAGTGTTTTTTGAAATATCTTGTCCTTGTGTGCTCCATATTGTTACTACAAACAATATTGCTGATAAAATTACTTTTTTCATAGGGTATTTGTTTTTTTTAAATATACTAATATTTCTCAAAAAATATGCCATTAATCATTCTGAATTTTTATCAAATCATTTAATTGTAGTATACCATATCCTATTTACAGAAATATAGTAACTTTGTAAAACTATAATTATAAATATATGGCCGGTAATACTTTTGGGAAATTATTAAAACTTACTACGTTTGGAGAATCGCATGGCGAAGCCATTGGAGGTATTATTGATGGGTGTCCTGCCGGTTTGGTGCTTGATTTGAAGCAAATTGCATTTGAAATGATGCGAAGAAAGCCGGGTCAATCCAAAATAGTTTCCCAACGCAAAGAAGCCGATCAAGTCCAGTTTTTGTCGGGTATTTTTGAAGGCAAGACTACTGGAACTCCTATTGGTTTTATCATTTCTAATACCGATCAAAAATCGGAAGATTACTCACATATTAAAGAAAGTTACAGGCCTAGTCATGCCGATTATGTGTATGAAAAAAAATATGGAATTCATGATTACCGTGGTGGCGGTAGGAGTTCTGCACGTGAAACTGCGAGTAGAGTAGTAGGAGGTGCAGTTGCCAAACAAATTATTCCCCATATTAAAATTAATGCTTTTGTTTCATCTGTTGGTGATGTAACTGTTGATAAACCTTATCAAGAATTGGATTTTTCGTTTATTGAAAGCAATATTGTACGTTGTCCTGATCCAATAGTTGCCCAAAACATGGAAGCATTAATTGCTGCTACTAAAAAAGAGGGTGATACAATAGGTGGCACCATAACTTGTGTTATTCAAAATGTACCCATAGGTTTAGGAGAACCTGTTTTTGACAAATTGCAGGCCGAATTAGGAAAAGCAATGTTGTCGATCAATGCAGTAAAGGGTTTTGAATTGGGTAGTGGTTTTTGTGGAGCAATGATGAAAGGGAGTCAACACAATGATTTATATAATTCAGATGGATCTACTCAAACCAATCGTTCTGGAGGTATTCAAGGTGGAATATCTAACGGTATGGATATTTATTTTAGAGTAGCGTTTAAACCAGTTGCAACGTTATTGCAAAAACAAGAAGTATTAACCCACGAGGGAATTATAGTTGAACAACAGGGCAAGGGAAGACACGATCCGTGTGTGGTACCAAGAGCTGTTCCCATAGTAGAAGCAATGGCAGCGCTTGTTTTAGCCGATTACTATTTGTTACTCAAAACAAGTAGATTATAAGAAATCTAATTTAAATTATTTTCTTGATCACTCGTAATTTATGCGTATGGCGATTGGTATCAGCGTTGTAAATTCCTAAATGATCGAGGCGGTCAATGCGAACTTTTCCAGATGCATGAATGATGTAGTTGTTTTCCATCATGATGCCTACATGAATAATATTTCCTTCTTCGTTATCAAAAAAAGCCAAATCTCCAGGTTCACTTTCTTCAATAAAACTTAATGGAACTCCCTGGGTAGCTTGTTGTGAAGCATCGCGCAATAAATGATATCCATTTAATTTATAGACCATTTGTGTAAACCCCGAACAATCAATTCCAAAAGGTGTTTTTCCTCCCCATAAATAAGGTGCATTCAAATAAAGAAAAGCGGTTTTTAGAATATCTGATTTTGCTTTGATGCCGCTTACTTTGGTGCCATCAAAACTATAATTTGAAGTATTAATGGACGAATGCTCTAAAAAAGATAAAGAAGCACCTAAAGATATAGGCATCAAATGATTGTTGGGTGTGGTAATGTATTCTATTAAATCGGAATTGAGTAGGCAGGAAGTTTTACTTAAAAGATTGTAATCCTCTTGTGAAATGGATTGGAATTGTTTGGCATCTATCCATCCAATATATCCATCATAGGCTAATTCTACTTGCGCCCATTTAGCTGTAAGTTCAATAATTTTAAAGTGTTCGCCAAATAATAACTGCGAAACTTGCTCACTTCTGTCGCTAGCTTCTGCACGTATAGGTATGATGGCTAAATTACAAATTCCAAACATGGAGGATCAAAATAAATAATGATGAATCTTGAATTCAATTACAAATGTAACTAAATTTCAAAATTCATCATTAGTAAATAGTATAAATTATGCTCTTTCGATTACAATTGCCGAAGCACCACCGCCGCCATTACAAATAGCAGCTGCTCCAATTTTGGCATTATTTTGATTCAGCACACTGAGCAAAGTAACGATAATTCGCGCACCAGAGCAGCCTAGAGGGTGGCCTAAAGAAACGGCTCCACCGTTTACATTTATTTTATCGTTGTGTATTCCTAAGATTTTAGCATTAGCTAAACCTACAACAGAAAAAGCTTCGTTAAACTCAAAATAATCGACCTCTCCAATAGATAAACCGGCTTTATCTAATGCTTTAGGAAGTGCTTTTGCTGGTGCTGTAGTAAACCATTTAGGCTCTTGAGCGGCATCGGCATAGGATTTTATATACGCCAAAGGAGTTAATCCTAGAGATTTGGCTTTGTCTTCGCTCATCAATACTAAAGCAGCAGCACCATCATTAATAGTTGAAGCATTTGCTGCAGTTACCGTACCCTCTTTTGTAAAAACTGGAGCTAATGACGGAATTTTATCTAACTTAACGTTTGTGTATTCTTCGTCTTTAGTTACTACAATTGCATCACCTCTTCTTTGTGGAACTTCAACTGGTACAATCTCTGCATCAAATTTTCCTGCTTCCCATGCAGCTGCAGAACGCTCATACGATTGAATTGCGAAGTTATCTTGATCTTCTCTAGAGAAGTTGTATTCAGTAGCACATAAGTCGGCACAAACCCCCATAGCATTGTTGTCGTATGCATCAGTAAGGCCGTCTTTTTGCATGCCATCTACTAATGTAGTAGGTCCGAATTTAACACCATTGCGCATGTGCACGTAATGCGGAATCAGACTCATGTTTTCCATTCCACCCGCAACAACGATTTCTGCATCCCCCGCCATTATAGCTTGTGCACCTTGCATTACGGCTTTCATACCACTCGCACATACTTTATTAACTGTTGTGCAAGATACACTTTCAGACAATCCCGCAAATAAAGCAGCTTGTCTAGCAGGCGCTTGACCATTACCGGCTTGCACCACATTTCCCATTAATACTTCATCAACCAATTTTGGGTCTAAATTGATTTTATGTAAAGCGCCTTTGATGGCAGCAGCTCCTAATTTTGTAGCAGGTACACTTGATAAAGCCCCCATAAAACTTCCGATTGGAGTTCGAACAGCAGAAACGATAACTACTTTTTTATTCATGATGGTATTGTTTTGTTTGAATTGCGAATTTACTAATAATATTCTAATTTAGGTAATGGAATTAGTGAATTTCTAATTCAATACTGTATTTGAGTTGGTTATTGTTAATTTTTCAGCAAAGAATTACTTTTGCTATATGTTCTAATTTTGAGATGTGGTTGTTCCAACTTATTTTTATTGAGTATTTTCTATAAGGTTGAATACTAGCGTATTTTAAAATCATATTTAAAATAAATTAAAAAAAGTGCTTTAATAGTTGTATATTAACGAATGAAAACATACATTTGCAACCGCAAAAAAGATAAGTTCTTAAAGAATAAAAGGAGAGGTGCCGGAGTGGTAACGGAGCAGATTGCTAATCTGTCGACGGGTAACCGTCGCCAGGGTTCGAGTCCCTGTCTCTCCGCTTTTTTTGTTTTCGGGGTGTAGCGTAGCCCGGTTATCGCGCCTGCTTTGGGAGCAGGAGGCCGCAGGTTCGAATCCTGCCACCCCGAC
>NZ_JBILKB010000096.1:0-5916 GCF_044376915.1 Flavobacterium sp. | reverse complement strand
TTTGTTAAATTTCATTAAATACAGTAGATTTTTGAACAACTTGTGCGTTACTTTGCAAAAAAAATTGCAAATGCTTCGTTGGATTATTTTTTTACTATTTGTAGCCATTTTGGAAATTTATGCCTTTCAGGCATTTAGAACCTTGGTCAAATCGAAGTGGTTTTTCATATTTTATTATGTTACTTCCGCTGTAGCTATAGCATTTATAGTTTACCAGTTGTTTCATTTTGATCGTAAAGTGGGACAAACACCTAAAACCATGCTCACCTTTGGCTTGTTGTTATTGTTGTATTTACCCAAATTACTGCTTACTATTATCTTGTTTGGAGAAGACCTGGTTCGTTTTGTGATGGGATTATTTTCATGGGCCACAAAAAACACAAGCGAAAGTTTCTTGCCTGAACGAAGAAAATTTGTCAGTCAAGTAGCATTAGGAATTGCTGCAATTCCATTTGTTTCCTTGTTATATGGCGTTACCTTAGGAAAATATAATTTCAAAGTGATCAAACAAACCCTGTTTTTTCCAGATTTGCCAGATGCATTTGACGGGACGACTATTACTCATATTTCAGATATACACAGTGGGAGTTTTGATGACGAAGCAAAAATTCAATATGCCATTGATTTGATCAATGCCCAAAATTCTGATTTGGTTTTGTTTACTGGCGACATTGTAAACACACATGCCAAAGAAATGGATCCATGGATTGATACGTTTAAAGGCATACACGCTCCAAAATATGGTAAATATTCCATTCTTGGAAATCATGATTATGGCGAATATGTAGAATGGAATTCTTCGGCTGAGAAACAGGCTAATTTTGAAGCCATTAAAGACATACATCGTAAAATTGATTTTAAATTATTACTGAACGAACACATAAAAATCGAAAATGGCCAGCACCAAATTGCACTTGTAGGAGTGGAAAATTGGGGCCGAAAATTTGGCGAGCGTGGCGATTTGAATTTAGCTGCAGAAGGTCTGACCAAAGAAGATTTTAAAATTGTAATGAGTCACGATCCCAGTCATTGGGATGAGAAAATACAGCACCACGAAAATCACTTTCATTTGACGCTATCGGGTCATACACACGGTATGCAGTTTGGCATTGAAATTCCGGGATGGATCAAATGGAGTCCGGTACAATATGTATATAAGCAGTGGGCTGGGTTGTATGAAAATGCTGGAAAATATATTTATGTTAATCGTGGTTTTGGCTTTCATGCCTATCCAGGGAGGGTTGGAATTATGCCTGAAATTACGGTTATAGAACTAAAAAAAGGAGAAAAAGTAGTGTAATTCATTAAAAATGCTACATTTGTATAATATTTTCGTGTGAAAAATATTTTTTTTGATACCAATAAATTCAATTTATGTCAAAATTTGGAGAACTTATCGATACTCAAGTACCTGTATTGATAGATTTTTTTACAGAGTGGAATGAACCATCAGTTGCGATGAATGAAGTCATTCGTCATGTTGCTGCTGCCTTAGGTGATAAAGCCCGCGTAATAAAAATTGATGTGGATAAAAATCAGGAATTAGCTGATGCACTTCGTATTAAAGGGTTGCCTACATTGATGATTTATAAAGAAGGTCAAATGGTTTGGAGACAAAGTGGAGAACTAGATGCCAATACCTTAATTTCTTTAGTGCAGGAGCAAGCTTAAATTTGCTGTGTAAGACCTTTTGTGTTTTCTAAGTTAAAACATCAAAAATACACCCATTATTTTTTAAGAAATGTAGTGCTTTCGGCAGTGCATATTTCAAATTTTTTTCTGCTTTGAGGCTATCGTGGAAAACAATAATACTTCCTTGTGCGCTTTTTGTAATTACATTATTAAGGCATTTTTCAGAGGAAATAGTCTTGTTATAATCGTGGCTCACCACATCCCACATAATGATTTTATATCCTAAATTTTGCAAGGCATTAACTTGATTGGGCGTGATTTTACCAAAGGGCGGCCGAAATAGCTTTGTGTTATTCGGGCCCCATTTTTTCATTTCTATTTCGCAACTTTGAACGTTTTGAACGTATTCTTTTGAGGTAGTTTTCCATCCTTTTAGATGATGGAACGTGTGGTTTCCGGTTTGGTGCCCTTCATTAAGAATTCTTTGGTAGATTTCAGGATGTTTTTGGATGTTTGCGCCTATACAAAAGAAGGTGGCTTTTATGCCTTCTGATTTCAAAAGATCCAAAACCCATTCGGTAACGGCAGGTATAGGACCATCATCAAATGTGAGGTATACTTTTTGCTCATTATTGGGAATGTCCCAAACTAAATTCGTAAAGATTAGTTTGACCCACCGAGGAGTTTTTGTCCATGTAATTTTCATAAAGTAAAAATACAATAAAAAAAAGGTGCTAAATTAAATTTTTCATTTAGCACCTGTGTATTTAATAACACTACTTATTCCATTTTTCTATTAAAAACAGCAAAACGTTTGTTGAAGTTGTTGAATTTGACTTTTTCTTTTTCGTAAAAGGCTCGATCTTCAGCTGCTCTTACAATTTCAAGTAAGCTTCTGTATTGTTCAATGTCCGAAACAATATCTGACGCATAATAATACTGTTCGGCTAATTTATAACCACTATAAAATGTTAAACTTTCTTGGTATTTTTGAATCAACTCGGAAACTACTTTTCTAGCTTTTTCTTTTTTCCCCACTTCATAATAACCCATAGCAAATGGCTCAACCATGGAGTAATATTCAAAATAAGCGATAGGCATTTTAGCCATAGCTAAATCAATTACTTTTTCTGCTTTTTCTTTTTCCCCTTCTATAATTAAAGTTTCCATCAAACGGGCTAAATTGGTTCGATAGGTAATGCTATTTTTGCGGGTTTCTGGATCGTGATAAATCGCAGGATTTCCACTGTTCCCCCAATCCCATTTCATTACAATATCATACATTTTATCGGCATCAATAGACCCCATTCGCATCGGGTTTGGATCGTCTGTTGGTGTTTTTAATGGCACCAGTTTAAAACACATTCCGTTCAATTGTAAATAATCTTTCATCCAAATGTAATCGTCTTCACCAAAGCTACCCCCTGTAAAATAAATGGGGCGTTTCCAATTGTTTTCATTTACGATATCCAACATCATCAATCGGTTTTTATAAAGTGCTTTTTCTTTAATTGTGAATTCAATTTGAGGTACTATTGAATCATAATATTTTGGATGAACCACTTTGTTTTTGATGATTGTGTTTTTATCAATGGGCAAAATCACTTTTTTAGAAGGAAAATAGTTGACTTTATTTCCGCTATCCAATGTAATCTTTGCTCTTTCATCTTCTAATGCCACAAATTTTAGTATTTCACTTAACAAGAGAGGTTCTTCGGTACGTTCTACAAACAAACTATAATCTCTGAAACTTCCTTTGTATTGCTCTCGATTAAACGAACTTGGTATGGGATCAGAATTGTGAGTTTTCATTTTCATTTGGTCAATATACCAATCGGTCATGAACAAGCTTGTACAAACGATTCGTATATCGGTTCTATAACCTTCAATTTCTTGCATGTACCACAACGGGAAGGTATCGTTATCTCCAATGGTAAATAAAATTGCATTGGGTTCGCACGAGTCCAAATACGCTTTTGCCATTGCTAAGGCGGTATATTTATTGGAACGATTATGGTCGTCCCAATTTTCTTTTGCAAGCAGTACTGGTGAAGCCAAAAAGCAAACAATTAAGACAAGCGGTAAGGCAATTTTTGGTTTGATATAGTTAATCACCCATTCAAAAATGGCATACACTCCAAAAGCAATCCACATGGCAAAAACATAAAATGATCCTACCAAAGCATAATCACGTTCTCTAGGTTCAAATGGTCTTTCGTTAAGGTAAATTTTGAGTGCCAGCCCGGTAAATAGAAATAAGGCAAGTAATACATAAAAACTCTTTACATCTTTTTTAGCATGATAAAATATTCCTATTAATGCTAAAATAAAAGGCAATCCAAAATAGATATTTCTTCCTTTATTATTTTGCATATCAGATGTAAGATTTTTTTGCGATCCTACTAATAATTCATCTATAAAAGAAATTCCAGTAATACAATTACCATTCATATCGTCATATTTTCCTTGGTTATCGTTTTGTCTTCCTACAAAGTTCCACAGAAGATAGCGACCATACATATAGCCAAATTGGTACTGAAACATAAATTTCATATTGGTGGCAAATGAGGGTTTTTCAACAATTAGATATTCCCCATAGGTATTTAGAAATTTATCGTACCCCTTTAAATCAATTTCGCCACTAGCAAAACCTTTTCTAAATTCAGTAACTATTTGCACCAACTCATCTTCATGTGAATATTCTGGGTTGATTTGAAACTCCAAGGGTTTGCCAAATGTCATATAGTTTACATTGTGTTCGTTACTCCACATGCGTGGTAAAAATGCCTTGTGTGCATCATCTGTATTTTGTTTGGCATTTTTAAAGTTATTAGTAATCACATAGGTATTTGTTGTATAGTCACGCTCATAATTAGGTTTGTCGTCTAAATAGGGAGTTACTGAATCTAATCCAGAATAAGCCTCTGAGAATTGTGGGCCATAAAATAACTTTTGCTCGCCATATTGTTCTCTATTATAATACGCTAATACTTCAGCAGCATCGGAAGGTTTGTTTTCATTAATAGGTGTATTCGCATTGGCACGAATAGGCAACATCAACCAAGTAGAGAATCCAATCAATATAAAGAGTATGGATAATATTAAGGTGTTGTAAAAAACATGCCCTTTTTTCTTGGTGTATTGTAAGCCAAAATAGAAGGCAGCTACTATAAACAGAAAAGCAAAAATAGTTCCTGAATTGAAGGGTAGTCCCAATTCATTTACCATAAAGATTTCGGTTTTACCAAAGAATCCTAAAGTAAAAGGCAATAATAATTTAAAAATAAACAGCAAAATAGCTACAATGACCACATTGGCAAGTAAGAAGCTTTTTACAGTAACCGTTTTGTATTTTTTAAAGAAGTAAAGAAATCCAATGGCTGGAAACGTTAATAAGGCCATAAAGTGCACGCCAAAGGATAAGCCGATAACTAATGAAATCAACAGCAACCATTTGTTGCCACGAGGCGTTTCCATTTCTTGTTCCCAACGCAATCCCAACCAAAATAAAAGTGCAATTAAAAAGGAGGCCATGGCATACACTTCGGCTTCAACGGCATTGTACCAAAAGCTATCTGTAAACGTAAAAGAAAGCGATGCGATAAGTGAACTTCCTAAGATCATTATGTTTTGAGAAGTAGTTACTTCTTTTGTGTGCCCGATAATTTTGCGCAGTAATAAGGTTAGTGACCAAAACAAAAACAGAACGGTAAAGGCACTTGAAAAAACAGAAAGATAATTCACCATTAATGCAATTTTATCAGCACTTGTTGCGAACATGGCAAAAAATGCACCTAACATTTGGAATAAAGGGGCTCCTGGAGGATGTCCTACTTCTAAATTTGCTGAGGTAGCAATGTATTCGCCACAATCCCAAAAACTAAGTGTGGGTTCAACGGTTAACGAATAAGTGAATAATGCAACTGCAAAAGCAAACCATCCGAGAATGGTATTCCATTTTTTAAAGTTGAATGAAGTCATATAATGAATAGGTTTCTTAATTTCAACTACAAAGAAACTATTTTTTTGTAGATATAAAATGTTAAATTAATTTTTTAATAAATTTTTTGGAAAAATTTGTAGAATACAAAATATGTACTACATTTGCACTCGCAATCGAAAAGGTTGTATGGGAATTGGCCCATGGTGTAATGGTAACACTCCGGTTTTTGGTACCGTCATTCAAGGTTCGAGTCCTTGTGGGCCAACAAAACCCTGCTATTTTTAGCAGGGTTTTTTATTTTTACATACCCCATTGAAGGGCAGTATATTACAAAAAAAACG
>NZ_JBILKB010000095.1:0-5954 GCF_044376915.1 Flavobacterium sp. | reverse complement strand
AGAATTAAATAATGCAATGTATATTTGTGGCTATTTTATAAAACTTAAAATTTAAACAGATGCAATCCACCCAATTTGATTATTTTCCAATCTTGATGCAGCTCGGATTAGCCGTTGGTTTTGTGGTAGGAACCATAATAATTTCTAACTTTTTAGGGCCTAAAAGAAGTTCGGCAAACAAAGACAAAAACTTTGAATGTGGTATCGAATCCGTAGGAAATGCTCGCATCCCTTTTTCTGTAAAATATTTCTTAGTAGCCATCCTTTTTGTCTTGTTTGACGTGGAGGTTATTTTCTTATATCCTTGGGCCGTAAATTTCAAGGAATTAGGCGTAGACGGAATGATTAAAATGGTAATATTTATGGTGTTACTATTGGTTGGTTTTTTCTACATTATCAAGAAGAAAGCACTAGAGTGGGAATAAAATAGCAATTGTTATGAGTACAAAGACAAATATGGTTGCTCCGCCAGAAGGAGTTGTTGGGGAAGGGTTTTTTGCTACGAAACTAAATGATGTTGTGGGTTTAGCAAGAGCTAATTCATTATGGCCATTGCCTTTTGCTACTTCGTGTTGTGGAATTGAATTCATGGCTACCATGGCTTCGCATTATGATTTGGCACGATTTGGTTCAGAACGAGTAAGTTTTTCACCCCGTCAGGCCGACATGCTAATGGTAATGGGTACGATTTCAAAAAAAATGGCCCCTATTTTACGTCAAGTTTACGAACAAATGTCGGAGCCACGCTGGGTAATTGCCGTTGGTGCTTGTGCCTCTTCGGGCGGTGTTTTTGACACCTACTCTGTATTGCAAGGCATTGACAAAGTAATTCCAGTAGATGTTTATGTGCCGGGTTGCCCTCCAAGACCAGAACAAATTGTAGACGGAGTAATGCAACTGCAAGAGTTGGTTAGAAACGAGTCGGTGCGTCGCAGAAACTCTCCAGAATATAAAGAATTATTAGCTTCTTACAACCTATAAAAATGGCTATAGAAACGGCACTTATACAAGAAAAAATGGAACAAAAATTCGCAAACAAGGTGTCAAACTTTGGTATGCAAAAAGATATTTTTTCTTTTGAAGTCACTTCAGAATCCGTTCGTGAAGTGATTCTTTTTCTTAAAGAAGAGGAAGATACAAATTTTCACTTTTTGACTGATTTATGTGGGGTTCACTATCCTGATAATGAAGTAGATCAACAATTTTGTGTGGTATATCATTTACACAATTGGGTAGAAAATACACGCATTAGAATTAAAACCTATTTGAATGGAGCGCAACCAGAAGTAGCCACAATTTCAGATATCTTTTTGTCTTCTAATTGGATGGAACGCGAAACCTATGATTTTTATGGTATTACTTTCACGGGGCATCCCCAATTGAAAAGAATATTAAATATGGATGAAATGGTTTCTTTTCCAATGCGAAAAGAATTCCCAATGGAAGACAATGGAAGAACCGATAAAGATGATCGTTTCTTTGGAAGAACAGCGAATTGCTAAATAACTATTTATAATTTTTCACATTTATAAAATGTCAGAACTATTATTACCCCCCGAGCATCGATATGCTAAAATAATTAATGAAAAACGCAATGATGATGGTAGTGAGTATTCCATACTTAACTTAGGTCCTACGCATCCTGCTACCCACGGAATTTTCCAAAACATTCTTTTAATGGATGGAGAGCGCATTGTGGAAGCAGAGCCTACAATTGGATACATTCACCGTGCGTTTGAAAAAATTGCTGAAAATCGTCCTTTTTATCAAATCACACCGTTGACCGACCGAATGAACTATTGTTCTTCGCCTATTAACAACATGGCTTGGTGGATGACGGTTGAAAAATTGCTCGATATTGAAGTGCCTAAAAGAGCCCAATATTTACGCGTAATTGTAATGGAATTGGCGCGTATTGCCGATCATATTATTTGCAACTCCATTTTAGGAGTAGATACCGGAGCCTATACCGGATTTTTATATGTATTCCAATTTAGAGAAAAAATATACGAAATATACGAAGAGATTTGTGGCGCTCGTTTAACAACCAACATGGGAAGAATTGGCGGTTTTGAAAGAGAATGGTCTGACGAAGCCTTCAGAAAACTAAATGTATTTTTAGAAGAATTCCCTGTAGCTTGGAAAGAATTTGAAAACTTATTTGAACGCAACCGAATCTTTATTGACCGTACGGTTAACGTAGGGGCTATAACTGCAGAAAGTGCAATGGCCTATGGATTTACAGGTCCTAACCTTCGTGCTGCGGGTGTGGATTATGATGTACGGGTTGCCCAACCTTATTCTTCGTATGAAGATTTTGAATTTATTGTTCCTGTAGGAAAATCAGGAGATACTTATGACCGTTTCTGCGTGCGTAATGCAGAAGTTTGGGAAAGCTTAAGTATCATTCGTCAAGCCTTAGCCAAATTACCTGAAGGCCCTTACCATGCCGATGTGCCTGAATATTATTTGCCTCCAAAAGAAGATGTTTACACTACCATGGAAAGCTTAATTTATCACTTTAAAATTGTGATGGGGGAAGTGCCGATTCCAGTGGCTGAAATTTACCATCCGGTTGAAGGAGGAAATGGAGAATTAGGATTTTATCTAGTAACCGATGGTAGTAGAACACCCTATCGTTTACATTTTAGAAGACCTTGCTTCATTTATTATCAAGCGTATCCAGAAATGATTAAAGGATCATTATTATCGGATGCTATTGTAATATTATCAAGTTTAAATGTAATTGCTGGAGAATTAGACGCATAAAAATTATGGAAAGAACGCAATACAAACAAGAAATACATATGACCGAAGCATTGATGGCACGCATCAATGAAATCATTAGTCATTATCCAGAAGACAAAAGAAAATCGGCTTTACTTCCGGTGCTGCATGAAGTGCAAGATGCACACGACAACTGGTTGAGTTTTGAACTGCAAGATAAAGTTGCCGAAATTTTACACATTCAACCGGTGGAAGTATATGAAGTAGTGTCTTTTTACACCATGTTCAATCAAAAACCCATTGCAAAATACATGTTCGAATTTTGTCGGACAGCTTGTTGTGCAACCAGAGGAGTTGAAGATTTAATGGATTATGCGTGTGAAAAAATTGGCGCTAACTTGGGTGAAATTTCTGCAGACGGACAGTTTCAAGTAGTCGGAGTAGAATGTTTAGGAGCTTGCGGCTATGCACCGATGCTTCAATTGGGTGATTTTTATCACGAAAAACTTACCAAAGAAACGTTTGACCAACTGATAGAAGACTGCAAAGCTGGAAAAATAACATTACACGATAAATAGCGCCATGGGAAGAAAAATATTATTAGATAAAATAAATATTCCAGGGATCAAAACCTACGAAGTATACCGCCAAAATGGTGGTTATGCCTCAGTGGAAAAAGCATTAAAAACAATGACCCCCGATGAAGTTACTGAAGAAGTGAAAACATCAGGTATTCGTGGTCGTGGTGGAGCTGGATTTCCTGTTGGAATGAAATGGAGTTTTATAGATAAAAAATCAGGCAAACCTCGTCATTTAGTATGTAATGCTGACGAATCTGAACCAGGCACTTTTAAAGACCGTTATTTAATGGAGTACATTCCTCACCTATTAATTGAAGGAATGATTACCTCTAGTTTTGCCTTGGGAGCCAACTTATCTTACATCTATATTCGTGGAGAATACATGTGGGTATTCAAAATATTAGAAAGAGCCATTAACGAAGCGAAAGCTGCTGGATGGTTAGGGAAAAATATTATGGGATCGGGTTACGATTTAGACTTATATGTTCATTGTGGTGCCGGAGCCTATATATGTGGAGAAGAAACAGCACTTATCGAATCGCTTGAAGGTAAAAGAGGAAACCCTCGTATCAAACCGCCTTTTCCAGCAATTAGCGGATTGTGGCAAAATCCTACCGTAGTAAATAATGTAGAATCAATTGCTGCTGTGCCTTGGATTGTAATGAATACTGGGGCTGAATATGCAAAAATTGGAATAGATCGTTCAACTGGAACGAAGTTAATTTCGGCTTCTGGACACATCAAAAACCCAGGCGTTTACGAAATTGAATTGGGTGTATCGGTAGAAGAGTTTATGAATTCTGACGAATATTGTGGCGGAATGATAGACGATCGCCCCTTAAAAGCACTAGTGCCTGGAGGGTCATCTGTGCCTATTTTACCCGCACATTTAATTTACAAAACAGCCGCTGGAACTGATCGTTTAATGACTTATGAATCGTTATCGGATGGTGGTTTTGCCACTGGATCGATGTTGGGTTCAGGAGGATTTATCGTTTATAATGACACCACTTGTATTGTAAGAAACACTTGGAATTTCTCTCGTTTTTATCATCATGAATCGTGTGGTCAATGTACGCCATGTCGTGAAGGAACGGGTTGGTTAGAAAAAGTGTTGCACCGCATTGAAAACGGTCACGGACGCGAAGAAGATATCGAATTATTATGGAGCATTCAATCTAAAATTGAAGGAAACACCATCTGTCCTTTAGGAGATGCTGCTTCTTGGCCTGTAGCTGCGGCTATTCGTCATTTTAGAGAAGAATTTGAATACCACGTAAGATTCCCAGAAAAAGTAAAAAATAGAAACCACTTTGTTGCAGAGCCTTTTGAAAAGGTAAAACATTTGGTAACAAAATAAAGAATAAGTCAATAGTAAAATATATTTATTTTTCGATAGAAAAACAATACTATGAAAGTAACAATAGACGGTCAAAGTGTAGAAGTAGCACCAGGAACAACCATCCTGCAAGCTGCTCGTATGATTGGAGGAGAAAGTGTTCCGCCAGCCATGTGTTATTATTCAAAACTAAAAGGGAGTGGCGGAAAATGTCGTTGTTGTTTAGTTGAAGTATCAAAAGGCAGCGAAGCCGATCCAAGACCGATGCCAAAACTTGTAGCTTCTTGTGTTACGGGTTGTATGGACGGAATGGAAGTGAATAGCAAAAACTCTGATAGAGTAACAGAAGCTAGAAAATCGGTAACCGAATTTTTATTGATCAATCACCCGTTAGATTGCCCTGTTTGTGATCAAGCTGGCGAATGTGATTTGCAAAATTTAAGTTTCGAGCACGGAAAATCACAAACCCGTTACATCGAAGAAAAAAGAACTTTTGAACCCGAAGATATCGGTCCGAATATTCAATTACACATGAACCGTTGTATTTTATGCCAACGTTGTGTGCAAGTGGCCGATCAATTGACCGACAATCGCGTACATGGGGTTATGGATCGTGGAGATCATGCTAATATATCTACTTGTATTTCAAAAGCCATCGACAATGAATTTTCGGGGAACATGATTGATGTTTGTCCGGTAGGAGCCTTAACCGATAAAACCTTCCGTTTCAAATCGAGAGTATGGTTCAACAAGCCTTTCAATGCGCACAGAGAATGTACTACCTGTTGTGGTAAAACAACTGTTTGGATGTTTGGAAACGAAATTCAAAGAGTTACAGGTCGTAAAGACGAGTACCATGAAGTGGAAGAATTCATTTGTAACAGTTGTCGTTTTGACCATAAAAATGTGGAAGACTGGGTTATTGAAGGACCAAGAGCATTTGAAAAAGACTCGGTTATCAATCAAAACAACTACACCCGCGATATGGAAAAAGTGGTGATCGAAACCGAAGAACATATTTTAAAAGGTAGAACTATTGATCGTAAAAAAATCAGTATGTCCGACATCGATTATACAGAAAAAATTGATGGTAATTTAATTAATGATAAAAATAATGGATAGTGCTTTTATCATAGAAAAAAGCGTTGTAATTGTAACTGTTTTTGCAATTACAATGATTATGGCAATGTATTCAACCTATGCCGAACGTAAAGTAGCCGCCTTTTTACAGGATCGTATTGGTCCTAATCGTGCCGGAAAATTTGGTTTATTACAACCACTTGCCGACGGATTAAAGTTGTTTTCAA
>NZ_JBILKB010000040.1:0-18606 GCF_044376915.1 Flavobacterium sp. | reverse complement strand
TGGTTAATACACTTACATCTTCGGCTTATGATCGTCGTTTGGAACGAGAAGCCGATATGGTTAGTGTTCAATATTTACTAAAGGCTAAAATTGATCCCCGACCTTTTGCTGATTTTATGTATGAATTGTCTTTAGACAATGAGATGCATAAATATACGTACCTCCTTACTACACATCCAGAATCGGAAGACCGTGCAAAATACATGCTCAATTATTTAAAAGGGAAAAAAATTGAATCCAAATTGATTCTTTCCAAAAAAGCATTTGGAAATTTCAAACAAAAGATAAAGGCTAATTAATTAGCCTTTATCTTTTTTCTCTAATTCTGCTTGAAACTCTTCCATTACTGGTTTAACAGTACTTTCCGGAAGATCGGCAATTTTTATATACATCAATCCGTCTACCGAGTTGTTAAACAAAGGATCCACGTTAAAGGCCACTACTCTTGCATTTTGTTTGATGTATTTTTTAATCAATACCGGTAAGCGAAGACTGCCCGGTTCTACTTCGTCGATAATTTTATCAAACTTATTCAAATCGGCTTCTGTTTCGTTGAAGACAAAATCTTTATCGGCATCTTTTAGCTTTACCTTATATTCTTTTTTAGGATGCACATATTGCGCCACATACGGATCGTAGTAATGCGATTTCATGAATTCAATCATCAACGATTTTGAAAAATCAGAAAATTGATTGCTAATACTTACTCCTCCAATTAAATATTTGTGCTCTGGATAACGCAAGGTGGTGTGTACAATTCCTTTCCATAACAAAAAGAGCGGCATCGGTTTTTGTTGGTATTCTGAAATGATAAAGGCTCTTCCCATTTCAATGGATTGGCTCATCATGCCATGCAATTCGGGTTCAAAACGGAACAACTCGTGCAAGTAAAAACCTTCTATGCCGTGTTTTTTGTAAATACCATATCCCAATCCCATTCGGTAAGCACCTGCAATCATTTGGGCATCGTCGTCCCACAAAAACATGTGGTGATAGTATTGGTCGTATTTGTCTAAGTCAATGGCTTCATTGGTCCCTTCGCCGACTTCTCTAAATGTAATTTCGCGCAGACGTCCAATCTCGTGTAATATGTTTGGAATTTTTTCCGCTGTGGTTAAAAAAACTTGATAATTTTTTGACTGTAACAGTCTAAAATCGCCTTCTTTTAGTGTATTTATTTCTTCTATTATTTCTCCATGATTCGCCGGCTTTACAATTTGTTTGGGCGGTTTGGACGAAGATAATTTGGGCAAATGAATTTTGGAATCTTCCGTTTCAAATGCATTGGAAAGCATATAGGTTTTTTTTCTTAAAAACTCGCCATAAGCTTCCAAGTCTTGGTATTCATTTTGTTCGGCAATTGAGATGGCTTTTCCAATGCGTACTTTGATGACTCTGTCTTTTTGGGTGTGCAATTCACTAGGCAATTTGGCCGTTCGAAGCGTGTCGTTTATTTTCGATAAGAAATAAAACAAATTGCTATTTTTTGCATGAAAATAAATGGGAACAACCGGCACTTGGGCTTTACGAATCACTTTCAGAGCTCCTTCTTCCCAAGGCTTATCCACAACTAATTTACCGTCTTTGTAGGTGGATACTTCACCAGCTGGAAAAATACCTAAGGGTTTGCCATCACTTAAATGACGTAATGTTTCTTTGATTCCTACAACACTTGATTTAACGTCCTTATGGTTTTCAAACGGATTTACCGGCATGATAAAGGGCTTCAAAGGTGCGATGCGGTGTAGTAAAAAATTGGCAATAATTTTAAAATTGGGTTCGCGTTCTAGCATTAATTTTAACAACAAAATCCCATCAACTCCTCCCAACGGGTGGTTTGAAATGGTGATATATGCGCCCTCTTTGGGCAATCGTTTTAAATCTTCTTCTGGGATTTCAAACTTAATTTGTAAATCATCTAGAATGGCGTTTAAGAAGTCAACATCGTTCAAATGTTTGTTTCGGTCGTATAATTTATTGAGCGCCGATATTTTAAGCACTTTCATTAATACCCAGCCCGTGAAGGTTCCGAAAATTCCATATTTATCAGCGTTAATCGCTTTGGCAACTTCTTTAGCAGTAACTAACCCCATTTAATTTTGTTTTTTTGGCAAGAAACAAAGATAACAATTCTATCGAATAGATCCTCTATAGAAATTTTATTTATATTCATAAATTTGTGATATTTTTTTAACCAAAACGCAAATTTTCTTTTAAAAAATCGTTGCCGCTAATCTTTATTATTAGAAACCTTTTTATTACTTTTGGTCGAAAGCTATTTAAGTACATGAAAATCATTTCTTATAACGTCAATGGAATACGGGCTGCCATCACTAAAGGTTTTTTAGAATGGTTGCAACACGCCAATCCAGACGTTATTTGTTTGCAAGAAATCAAGGCAACTGAAGATCAAATTCCTAAAATTGAGATTGAGGCGGCAGGATATCCCTATCAGTATTATTTTCCGGCAGAAAAAAAAGGATACAGTGGTGTAGCAATTTTATCAAAAGTAGCGCCAATAAATGTTGTTTTTGGTACCGGTATTCCCCACATGGATTTTGAAGGCCGCAATTTGCGCCTCGATTTTGAAGATCTTTCAGTCATGAGTTTGTATTTGCCTTCTGGTACGAATATTGATAGACTGGAACATAAGTTTATGTACATGGATGATTTTCAAAAGTATATTACTGCGCTTACCAAAGAAATTCCGAATTTGGTTATTTGTGGCGATTACAACATTTGTCACGAGGCAATCGATATTCATGATCCGATACGCAATGCAAAATTTTCGGGCTTTTTACCCGAAGAACGCGCTTGGCTCGATGGCTTCTTAAAAAGTGGTTTTGTAGATACCTTTCGCCATTTAAACAAAGAGCCACACCAGTACAGTTGGTGGAGTTATAGGGCCAACGCTCGAAACAACAACAAAGGATGGCGTATTGATTATTGCTTGGCGGCGCAGCCCTTGAAAGATAAAATTCAACGGGCATTAATTTTACCCGAAGCCAAACATTCCGATCATTGTCCGGTTTTTGTAGAAATCAAATAGCAGTGGATAATAAGTACATTTACCCTAACACTAAAATAGTTCATTCATTAAAAAAGAATATAACATGATAAGAAAAATTGCCCTTGCCTGTGTAGTATTAAGTTTAACTACCTCTTGTGTTTCAAAAAAAATCTATCAAGATTTAGAAAATAAATATGCCGATTTAAAGAAAGAACATAATGCTTTATCGGATGAAAACGGGGCGCTAAAAACCAGTAAAAACCAATTGGAGTTAGACAAAGCCAACTTGCAAACCGAATTAGACAAAACAAAATCAGAGCGCGACCAATTGGCTTCCGATTATGCGGCAACTAAGAAAAGTTTAGATAATTTAAAAGCCTCATATGCGGCTTTAGAAAAAGACAGCAATGAAGCTTTAGAAGCCAATATCAATAAAAACCGTCAGTTATTGGCGGAATTAGAGGCAAAACAAAAAGCGTTAACTGCCGAACAAGATCGTTTGACGAAACTGAAAAAAGATTTAGAGGCTTCTTCCACGCGTTTAGCCGAATTAGAAAAAATGATTGCTGATAAAGATGCAGCCATGAAAAAACTAAAAGAAACGCTAACCAAATCGTTGAAAGCTTTTGAAGGGAAAGGCCTAACTGTTACTGAAAAAGACGGCAAAGTGTATGTGTCTATGGAAAACAAATTGTTGTTTGAATCGGGCAGTTGGACCGTAGGTGCCGAAGGAAAAAAGGCAGTAGATTTAGTAGGGAAAGTATTGGGCGATAATCCAGACATTTCAGTATTAATTGAAGGCCATACCGATAACGACAAGATCACCGGAACAATTGGCGGTGGTGTTGAAAACAACTGGGATTTATCAACCAAACGTGCTACGGCTATCGTTACAATTCTCTCAGCAAATGCTAAAGTAAAGAAAGAAAATTTAACGGCTGCAGGTCGTGGAGAGTATGCGCCTTTATTATCCAATGAAACGGCTGATGGAAAAGCAAAAAATAGACGTATCGAAATCATCTTAACTCCTAAATTGGATGAGATTTCTAAAATGTTGAATGCACTATAACATTTCATAAAAGTTGCATAAAAAAGGCTTGAGTTCAATATTCAAGCCTTTTTTTTGGAGGAAACTTTGTAACTTTGAACATTACTATTCAAATCCTGAAATGAACTATACAACGCTACCCAATACCGAACTAAAAGTCAGTAAAATCTGTTTAGGAACCATGACTTTTGGCAATCAAAATACCGAAAGTGAAGCCCATTCGCAACTTGATTTTGCGATTGAAAACGGCATTAATTTTATGGATACCGCCGAAATGTATCCCATAGGAGGCAATGCACAAATTTTTGGGAGTACCGAGCGGTTCATGGGTACTTGGATTCAAAAAATTGGCCCATCGGAGCGAGAGAAATTAGTGCTTGCTACTAAAATTGCGGGACCCAATCGCGGCATGGAATATATACGTCAGCCATTAGATTTTTCAAGAAAAAGCCTGCACGAGGCGGTGGAATTGAGCTTAAAAAACTTACAGACCGATTATATCGATTTGTATCAAATGCATTGGCCCGAACGCGTAATGAACATGTTTCAAAAGCGAGGCGTTCAGGAATTGGATCCCAAATGGCAAGACAATATCTTTGAGGTATTGACGGTCTTTGACGGATTAATTAGAGAAGGAAAAATCAAGCACATTGGAGTTTCTAATGAGAATCCGTGGGGTGTTATGAAATTTTTAATGGAAAGTGAAAAGCACGGATTGCCTAGAATTGCCACCATTCAAAATCCTTTTTCGTTATTGAATCGTTTGTATGAAGTAGGATTGTCGGAAATTGGCATGCGAGAGAAGGTTGGCTTGTTGGCTTATTCTCCATTGGGATTTGGGTATCTAACAGGGAAACATTTAGGGGGTATTATAGAAAATTCCCGATTGGATTTGTTTCGAAATTTCACACGGTATACCAATGAAAATTGTTTTAAAGCTACAACCTTATATAAAGCATTAGCCGAAGCAAATGGTTTGACTTTAACACAAATGGCTATAGCTTTTGTACATCGCCAACAATTTGTAACGTCAACAATTATTGGCGCTACAAGCATGGAGCAATTGCAAGAAAACATTCGTGCGTTTGAAACTGTTTTATCGGATGAACTAGTAGCTGAAATTGAGAAAATTCAGGAATTATTACCTAATCCGGCGCCTTAATTTATTCAACAATTATCCTTGTGTCATAATTTGTTCCGTTTGTGGTTTCTACCGAAACGAAGTAAGTCCCTTTAGACAGCGAATTTGTGTCCAATACATTTTCTATGTTTGGCGTTAATTTTCTTGAAAAAAGCAACTTTCCGGTTATGTCAAATAGTGCTATTTTGGTTGCTAAATTAGTTTCAGCACTTTTAACAATGAAGAAACCTTTAGCTGGATTAGGATAAATAGAAAACCCATTATTTTTAAAATCTGATTCATTTAAAGAGGAATCAATTATTTTATAAATGGTTCCCGAAGTAATCCCTGCAATATATAATTCCCCATTTACATCTTCGCCAAACGTCACAAAATTGTTTCCCGAAAATGAAGCAGTCGTTGTAATCACCCCAGTATTATCTACCATTCTAATTTTGTTGTCACAATAATCGGTGAAAAAATATTTGTTTTGAAAATTCGGATAGACAGAACCCGAGTAATGATAGCCGCCGGTTACTGAGCAAGCTCCTCCAAAACGCGCATATTGAACAAAAGGGAAACGCATAGTGCCGGCAGGAGCACATCCGGAGGTATTATAAGTAGAATTTCCTTCGTAACACCTCCAGCCAAAATTAATTCCGGTATTGGATAAAGGACTTACTACTTTATTTATTTCTTCAATGGCGTCTTGTCCAACATCAGCAATCCACAAATCACCGTTTAGTCTATTGAATGAAAATTTCCATGGATTTCTTAATCCTACGGCCCAAATTTCATCATTTCCGGCCACGCCTACATAGGGATTTGAACTGGGACTTGCATAAAAAGGAGCTATAGAAACATTGACATCAATTCGCAACATTTTACCTAAATTTTCATTGATATTTTGCGCTCGATTCCCAGGATCACCTCCACTTCCTCCATCACCCATTCCAATATACAAGAACCCATCACGACCAAATTTTATGGTACCACCATTATGGTTAGAGAACGGCTGCGTGATCGTCATGAGTATAGTTTCGGTGGGGTTGGCAATATTAGGATTAGCTGGATTTACAGTATATCTTGCAATAACAGTATTTCCTGCTAAATTGGTATAATTCACAAAAAAATAACCGTTAGTTGCATAGTTTGGATGAAAAGCCAATCCCAATAATCCGCGTTCACTATTGGTAGAAACCAAAGACGACAAATTTAAAAATGGTGTAGAATTAACCGTACCGTCTGCATTTAAAATTCGAATTAAACCGCCTTTTTGTACGACGAATAATCTAGAATCCCCGGCATTTGTAATTTCAACTGGACTAACAAAACCGGTTCCAAATGATTGTAAAGAAATGGTTTGAGAATATCCAAATACTGTAAATATTAATACAATAAAAAGTAGCTTTTTTTTCATAAGGTTGCATTTTGTTTATAAATGTAATTAATTTTTTTAAAACACACTTATAGTCAGTTGATTGCGGTAAAAAAAGACGAATCCCAATCCATTTATAACTTTTATATTACACTATATATGGAATGTTAGAATCGTATAATTGATTTTCGAAAAAATATGGACGTGTGGATTAAATACCTAATATTATTTTAGCAATAGTAAAATAAGTTAAAATTCCTATAATATCATTGCTGGTTGTGATAAATGGGCCTGTTGCTAATGCGGGGTCGACGCCATATTTATTTAATATGATAGGAATAAAAGTGCCAATTAATGATGCGATAATAATTACGGTAAGTAAGGCTATAGAAACAGTATATCCTACGTGAATTTCATAACCCAAAAGGAAATAACTTCCAGCCAATAAGATTATGGAAAGGATGACTCCATTCAACAAACTTAACGAAAGTTCTTTTAGCAAGCGTTCAACAATAGGTCCGATTATGGTGTTATTGGCCAAACCTTGTACAATAATCGCAGAAGATTGCACCCCTACATTTCCAGCCATCGCCGCAATAAGTGGCGTAAAGAAAAATAATTCTGGGTGTAAATTCATTATGGGTTCAAAAATACCCAAGACGTGTACCGAAATAAATCCTCCAAATAATGCTAATACTAGCCAGGGTAAACGCGCTTTTGTGAGTTCCAAAACACTATCATCTGCTTCTACATCTTGGGAGATACCCGCTGCTAACTGGTAATCTTTGTCGGCTTCTTCTTTGATTACATCAATAATATCATCAATGGTAATGCGACCTACCAAGCGGCCCAACTCATCTATTACAGGAATAGCCTCCAAGTCATATTTTTGCATGATTCGGGCGACTTCTATGTCTTTAGTATCTACTTTTACGTAGTCTACTTTTTTGATGTATACTTCGCTAATAGGGGTTTTGGTTGAGGTTGTCAATAGATCTTTTAAAGATAAACGTCCTTTTAATCGTTCTTCGTCATCAATTACATAGATTGAATGTACTCGGGATACATTTTCGGCTTGCAATCGCATTTCTTTGACGCAGGTGAGTACGTTCCAGTTTTCATTTACTTTTACCAACTCTTTTCCCATCAAACCACCCGCCGTATCTTCATCATAGCGTAATAAATCTACAATGTCTTTGGCATGTTCAACGTCTTCAAGTTCAGAAATTACCTGTTCTTTTTTGTGTTGGGGTAATTCGGCGATGATGTCTGCCGCATCATCTGTGCTAAGTTCGTCTAACTCTTCAGCAATTTCTTTAGGCGATAAGTTATGAAGGATTTTTTCCCGAACTTCATCATCTAATTCCAATAAGATTTCGGCCGTTTTTTCCGAATCTAAGGTGTTAAAAATATAAGCCGCACCATAATCATCGAGTGCTTCCATGATTTCGGCAATATCAGCAAAGTGAATATCATCAAGGAGCAAAAGAAGCTCTTGCGCCTTGTTTTCACTAATAAGTTGTTCTATTTCAGTTAGAAACTCTCTGCTGATTTTAAACTCCATCGGCTGCTATTTTTTGAGTAATACTGATAAATTGATCCACAGTTAATTGCTCTGGACGGAGGTCAAAGATACTATCTTCTTTTAAATTATCAGAAAAATTGAATGATTTTAAACTATTACGCAGTGTTTTTCTTCGTTGTTGAAAGGCCGTTTTTACCACTCTAAAAAATAATTTTTCATCACAGGGCAGCGAATAATTTGCTTTTCTTCTTAAGCGCAACACACCCGAATCAACCTTTGGCGGCGGAATAAAGACACTAGGCGGAACGGTAAATAAATATTCAGCTTCATAAAAAGCTTGCGTAAGAACCGATAAAATGCCATAGACTTTGCTCCCTTTTTTCTCACAAATTCGTTCGGCTACTTCCTTTTGGAACATGCCTGCAAATTCTGGAATTTGGTCGCGCATTTCTAGTGTTTTAAATACAATTTGGGTCGATATATTGTAAGGAAAATTACCAATTATCGCAAAGGGTTCCTTGTTGAATACTTCATTTAAATCATATTTTAAAAAATCTTTGGCGATAATATGATTGTCTAATTTTGAAAAGTGAACACCTAAGTATTCTACCGATTCTTTGTCGATTTCAATGACAAAGGTTTCCGTAGGCTTGTCCAATAAATATTTGGTTAAAACACCCATTCCCGGACCAATTTCTAAAATTTTTGAATAGCCTTCAAGTGAAAGTGTATCTGCGATATCCTTAGCGATACTTTCGTCTTTCAAGAAATGCTGTCCTAAGTGTTTTTTTGCGCTTACTTTTTCCATTCTAATTTTCCTTTTTGTAGAATTCTTCCATTACTTCCAACTCTGTTCTAAACGCTTGCATTTTATCGCCAAATAATTGCAAGCCCTCTTGCCGTAATCTTGGGGCATGATTGTGGTAATAATCGTCCAATTTCGATTTCGAATCGGTAAAATATTGTACGGCATAAGTAGTTCCTCCCATTTCTTCTTCTACTAACACTTTTACAAGTTTTGCTTGGGTAAATAATCCCGTAGCCAAAACTTCATTTATGTGTTTGTTTTGCATCCATTTCAACCAATCAAGATGAATGCTTTCGTCTACGTTTATTGTTACGTTATAAATAATCATTATTTCTATTTAATTGTTTAACTTTTTAGTTGTTATACTAAAATAGCTTTTCTATTGTTTCTATGCTTTAAATCGAAGTATCGCCTCGCAATGCTCGGTAGTGTTTTCTGCTTTCGGTGTAGTATAAACTATCGGGATGTTCCAAAACCATTTTTTCATACAATAGTTTTGCTTTTTCGTTGTCCAGTAGGTATTTGCGGTAAACCTCTGCCGAAAAAAACAAAGCTTCATCGATATAAATCCCTTCTTTATGTTGGTCCAAGAGGATTTGATAATAGCGCAATGCAGTAGCATACTCTTTTTTATCTTCGAAGAGTCTAGCAATTTTAAACAAAGTACTTTCTTCAATACTTTCGCCTTTGTGTTTTTCTAAAATCGTTAAAAAGGACTGTAAGGCTTCTTCATTTTTCTTTTGGTACAATTGGAAATCAGCTTTGGCATATGCTTGCAAAGCCACACGCAAACTATCTTCTGCCGAATTATCTTGGATAAGCAAAAACAATTCTACAGCATCATTGGCAATTAATAAGCTGGGCGACTGCTTGAGGTTTTTTACTTGTTGTAAGGTCCATTCAAAATCTTTTTTATAGAAATTGGCTTTTGCTAATTTCAGACTGGCTTCGTGAGCCAATACATCATTTTTTAAATTTTCTTCGACTTGCGCATAATTCAAAATCGCTTGATTGAATTTTTCATCATACATCATAATGTCGCCTAATTCCATTTTTATTTTAGATTGTTCTCTCACATTTAGCGGCAACAAAAGCGCATTCTTTAGTATGGCGATGGCGCGTTCTGGTTGTTTCAAATAGAAAGCTTCAAAGTGCGCCGTTAGTAATTGTAACTCCAATGAATAGGGTGTAATGCCAAATTTTTTCAACAATTCTTGTGCCTTCAGATCGAGGGCTACATATTCGTTTGCTGCCGCCGCTTCTATAGCCATAGACAGTAAAAAGTGATGGGCTTGTATTTGTAAATCTTGATCTTGTGTGTTTTCAAGTACAAATGTGAGTATGGTTTTTGCATCTTCATGCTGTTTTTCTTCCATTGCCATTCGGGCAAGGGTTACGATGTTATAAAAACTATCGGGATTGCGCTTGTATACTGCTTTTTCTTGGACAAATGCTTTGCCATATTCTTTGTGTTGTACAAAATACCAACTCAAAAATTGGTTCCAATACGTGTCTTGCGATTGTTGCGTTTTAAGCAATAAGCCTTTTTTTATTTCTTTGGCAAAGGAGCCATCGGCATCGTCCATTAAAAAACGGCTTAACTGGTTTTGAACAAGCGGCGTGTTTTCTTGGTTTTTATAGCCATAATCGAGAAGCTTTTCCAGCATTAAGCCTAAATTTCCCAATTGCCCATGGAGTAAGGCTGTTTGGTAATCAAAATTTAAATTAGCATTTATTTTCTGACCTCTTTCATAAGCTTTTAAAGCCCATTCAAGCAATACTTTTCGTTCAAAAACACTTCCCATGGTGTAGGCATAATTTGCGTTTTTGTCAATTTCATTAAGCGCTTCTTCATATTTTCGATCTGCTTCTACTTGTTTTTTTTGCAATTGGTATACATACCCTTCGTCCACTATAAGCGTAGGATTGTTGAATTTTAGTTTTAATTCATTAATGAGTTTTAATGCTTTGTCATACTGTTGCAATTGTTGATAGCAATCTAATAATTTATCAGCGTAGACTTGCTTATTTTTTGTGTAAAGTTCTTCTAAAACAGTTATTGCTTTTTCATATTCTCCAGCCTCAATATAGTTAAAGGCAAGTTGCTCATTTTGCGCCGAAACCCAAAAAGAGGACAAGAAAACAACTATAAAAAAAACTTTTTGCTTCATTTTATAAACAAATAATGTACTAATGTAACACTTTTAAGCATCAAATTAGTACATTTTAATTATTGTATAAGGATTTAGTTGATGATATCAAATCCTGTGTATTTTCGCAATACTTCAGGAACAACGATCCCTTCAGGCGTTTGATAGTTTTCTAAAATTCCAGCCAATACTCTTGGTAATGCTAACGAACTTCCGTTTAAGGTGTGTGCCAATTGGTTTTTCCCTTCTTTGTCTTTGAATCGCAATTTCAAACGGTTGGCTTGAAACGTTTCAAAATTTGAAACCGAACTAATTTCTAACCAACGTTCTTGTGCTGTAGAATAGACTTCAAAATCATAGGTCAAAGCAGAAGCAAAGCTCATATCACCCCCACACAAACGTAGAATTCTATAAGGTAATTTCAATTCTTGAAGAATGCCTTTCACATGCTCCACCATACCGTCTAAAGCTTCATAAGATTTTTCGGGGTGTTCAATGCGAACGATTTCCACTTTATCAAATTGGTGCAAACGATTCAATCCGCGCACATGAGCGCCATACGAACCTGCTTCACGACGGAAACAAGGCGTGTAGCCTGTACAAAGCACTGGCAAATCGCTTTCGTTTAACAAGACATCTCTAAAAATATTCGTCACAGGCACTTCGGCGGTAGGAATCAAATACAAATCATCAAGTCCCACGTGGTACATTTGCCCTTCTTTATCGGGCAATTGACCGGTTCCAAAACCAGAGGCTTCATTCACTAAATGTGGCACTTGGTATTCTAAGTAGCCGGCATCGGTATTTTTATCTAAAAAATAAGTAATTAAGGCGCGTTGTAATTTAGCTCCTTTTCCTTTGTATACCGGAAAACCGGCACCTGTAATTTTTACCCCTAATTCAAAATCAATTAAATCGTATTTTTTTGCCAATTCCCAGTGCGGTAAGGCACCTTCAAATAATTTTGGGATGTCACCTTCTTCAAAAACGTTGAGGTTTTCTTCGGGCGTTTTTCCAACCGGCACGATGTCTGTGGGGAGGTTTGGTAGTTTGTATAATTCGTCTTGTAATTGATTTGCAAAACGATTCAATACTTCTGTCAATTCTTTGTCTTTTTCGCGCAGTTGCACCGATTTTTCTTTCAAAATTTCGGCTTTTGCTTTTTCTCCGCTTTTCATCAAATCGCCAATGTCTTTGGATAGCTTATTAGATTCAGATTTGATCGTGTCTAATTCTACTTGAGTTGCTCTTCTTTTTTCATCGAGAGCAATGACTTGATCAATGGCAGTTTTGGCATCTATATTTTTTTTTGCCAATTTTTGAACTACTTCTTCTTTGTTTTCTCTAATGTATGCTATTTGTAACATGGTCTATTGGATTTTAATGGTACAAATTTAAGAAATTGGATTCAGATTATGGCTAAAAAAACAAAAACCACCTGGGATAATGTATAGCCGTGAATTTCAAGGAGAAAAGTTTTTAAAAAATCAATATTTTATAATATATTCGCTACAAAATTATTAAAAAATAAGTTGTTGTTTCGCTTTTTTTGAAAACAGAAACAACATAATGCCCCACAATTTACATTCCGTCATCAAGATGAAAAAAATAAGTTTTGTTGTATTATTTTTACTAGGGTTTTTAGGATTTTCTCAATCAGATAGTTCCGATTTTGATCGTATGGTAGCAGCAGAGATGAAATCGGCTTCATCGGTTCAAAATCTTCGGGTCAATCCGAATACTTTAAATTATGATGTAACCTACCATGAATTGCGCTTTACAGTAAATCCCGATAATACGACACCTTTTATCAATGGTCAAGTAACTACAACGTTTAGAGCCTTATCCAATATGACTACTGTTACATTTGATATGGCAATGGAACTGGATGTGAGTTCTGTAACCTTAAACAACTTGGACTTGACGTTCTCCCAAAGCAATTATGAGTTAAACATTACATTGCCAACACCATTAACCACTGGAAATACGGCAACGGTTACCATAACCTATGCGGGGTCACCTCCTCAGGCCGAGGCTGCTTTCACACGAAGTACGCATGCGGGAACACCGGTTATTTATACACTTTCTGAGCCATTTGGCGCTAGAGATTGGTGGCCGTGTAAGCAGGATTTAAACGATAAAATTGACAGTTTTGACATCTACATCACCTGTCCGTCTGCTTACATTGGGGTGTCCAATGGGTTGTTGCAAAGCAGTACTACTTCTGGCGGAAATACTACACGCCATTACAGACACAATTATCCCATTCCGGCGTATTTGATTTCGCTGAATGTTACAAACTATGTAACGTATAATATTCAAGCGGGTCTTGGTACGGCACAAAATCCTTTTTTCCCAGTAAATAATTATTTGTATCCCGAAGGAAATACAACAACCGTGCAAACGGCCATCAATCAAACCGTTCCCGTAATGAACGTTCTCGAAGAAAAATTTGGATTTTATCCGTACAGAAATGAGCAATACGGACATGTTCAATTTAGTTGGGGTGGTGGTATGGAACACACGACTATGTCTTCAATGGGTGGTTGGAGTAGAAGTTTGATTGCACATGAATTAGCACACCAATGGTTTGGGAATAAAATTACCTGTGGCACTTGGCGTGACATTTGGTTGAACGAAGGTTTTGCTGAGTATTTGGCTGGATTGGTAGTAGAAAGTTTAGATGGGGCGAGCAATTTTGTTTCATGGAAAACCACGAAGATAAATAGTATTACTTCCGCCTCGAATGGGGCCCTTTATTTAACAGAAACTGAAGCATTGAATGTAAGTCGAATTTTTAGCTCGCGTATTACCTATAATAAAGGCTCAATGGTGGTTCATATGTTGCGATGGAAAATGGGGGATGCCAATTTCTTTCAAGCCCTTCGGAATTATTTGAACGATTCTAATTTGGCTTTTGGATATGCAATTACTTCCGATTTGAAAAGCCATTTGGAAGCGGTTCATGGAGCTAGTTTGAACGAATTTTTTAACGATTGGATATACATGCAAGGATATCCCACGTATACCATAACAGCACAGAATTGGGGCGCGGGGCAAGCAAAAATTACGGTTAGTCAAACGCAATCGGACCCTAGTGTAACGTATTTTGAGATGCCCTTAGAAATTCGATTGTCTGGCGCAGGAGGAGTAACACAAGATGTAGTTGTTAATCACACCACAAACGACCAACAGTTTATGGTATCGGTTCCTTTTGTGGTTACGGGTGTTACCTTTGACCCTAATAAACATATTATTTCCAAAAACAATGTGGTTACATTGGGTACCGAATCTTTTCCGTGGGAAGCCACTATTTCGGTATATCCTAATCCTGCAAACGATCAATTGCATATTATGATGCCTGCTTCGATCCAATTACAGAAAGTTGAGATATACAATACTTTAGGGCAACGGGTTGGTGAAAAAAACTCGGTTGATTTTTCGATAGCTGATTTGGCCTCGGGGGTGCATTGGTTAAAAATTAGCACTTCGGAAGGCGTAATTCATAAAAATTTTATAAAAAAGTAAGACCCCATAAAAATACACGTAAAAAGTAAGGCGAAAACCGTACTTTTGCGATTCAATTAAAAGCATAAAAATGATTCAAGTAGCACAAATAATTTTCATATTATCGGTTTTAGTAATTCTGCACGAATTTGGACATTACCTTACGGCCAAAATGTTTAAAGTACGCGTTGAAAAATTCTATTTGTTTATGGATGCAGGGTTTTCTTTGGTAAAAAAGAAAATTGGGGATACCGAATGGGGCATCGGATGGTTGCCTATCGGCGGCTATGTGAAACTATCGGGCATGATTGACGAAAGTTTAGACACCGAGCAAATGAGTGGTGAACCACAACCCTGGGAGTTTCGATCAAAACCAGCATGGCAACGTTTGATCATTATGTTGGGAGGGATTATTGTAAATATAATTTTAGCCTGGTTTATTTTCACGGTACTCTATGCAACGGTGGGACAAAAATTTATTGCTACCGAAAAAATCCAGGAAAACGGATTGGCATTTGGCGAAGTGGGTCAGAAAGCAGGATTTAGAAATGGCGACAAAATTTTAGCTGTTGATGGCAAATTTCAGCCTAGTTTCAACCGAATGACATTAGATGTACTATTAGGAGATAAAGTAACGGTTGAACGCAAGGGTTTTCAAGAGGATGTGATATTGACCGACGAAATGAAAGGCGAAATCATCAGCAAAGAAGGAAAAGAGTTTGTTGGTCCCCGTTTTTCTAACACGGTTATTGATTCGGTGGTCCCCAAATCATTGGCCGATCAAGCCGGACTAAAGAAAGGCGACAAAATCAAAGCGATAAATGGCAATGGATTTACGTTTTATGATGAATTTAAAGATTCCATTTCGAAGCATAAAAATGACAGTATTTCTTTATCAGTGGTAAGAGGTGTTGAAACAATTGAATTAAAAGCTAAAGTAGGTCCAGATGGAAAGTTAGGATTTGTCAACAAACCAATCGATAAGCTCGACTATGAAGTAAACAATCAATTGACCTTAGGACAAGCCATTCCTGCTGCCGTGAATGAATCATGGGCCTTATTGGTATACAACGTAAAACAGTTTAAATTAATCCTGCGTCCGAAAACCGAGGCGTACAAACATGTGCAAAGTCCGATTGGGATTGCGCGCCGTTTGCCCGACACTTGGGATTGGGAATTTATATGGAATTTCACTGCCTTATTTTCGATTGGATTGGCCTTCATGAACTTGTTGCCAATTCCTGGTTTAGATGGGGGGCATGCCTTATTTACGATTGCTGAAATGATTACCGGAAGAAAATTATCCGACAAAGCAATGGGTCATGTACAAACCGCAGGAATGATACTATTGTTGTCTTTGATGGCTTTGACTTTTGGAAAAGACATTTACCAGTTAATAATGGATAAACTTTTGTAATTTTTACAGCAAATAATTTGCGGTAATAAAAAATCAGTTTATATTTGCACTCGCTAAAAAGATAAACATTTTCCTCCTTAGCTCAGTTGGTTAGAGCATCTGACTGTTAATCAGAGGGTCCTTGGTTCGAGCCCAAGAGGGGGAGCAACTTTTTAGCACAATATAAACCTTTGAGGTGATTCCTCCTTAGCTCAGTTGGTTAGAGCATCTGACTGTTAATCAGAGGGTCCTTGGTTCGAGCCCAAGAGGGGGAGCAGAATGAAACCCGATACGAAAGTGTCGGGTTTTTTAATTACTAATTCTTTGTTAATAAGAAATTGTTTCGGGATTTATAGTTATAGTTTTGGATAAAATCACACATCAATACAAAATGCATAAAATTTTCTTAATCCTCGTTGTCAGTTTGTTTTATTCCAATACAAATGCTCAAAACATTCCTATGACCTTCCATAATGGTTCTTTTGCATCCATCCCCTTAGTTATTCCAGGGGTGATGAATCCTAATTTAAGTCCTAAATCGAATAGCGGTGTTGGTTTAGACGTGGGACAAAAAGTATATTTTTTCCCCAATGGCAAAAAGAAAAACAAAGAGATCCTTTTTATAGTAGCAGCAACTTGGAAAAATGATACCATTCTGCAAATCGACAAAATGATCCAAAAAAGAAAACGAGAGCTCGTTACAAAGACATCCAATGATTGATTTTATAGTTCAATAGAGTGCCTTTTTCGGATTGATGAGGGAAGAAAAACAATTAAATGACTACTCTACCCATGAAAAAACTGATGACATTTATATTTGTTCTACTTGCCTCAATTACTTATGGGCAGGATAACATAACAATTAGCTTCTCAAATGATTCTAAAGCCTTGTATCATCTGTCTCTTGTTATCTATAAACCCGATGGAAAAATTCAAACACGCGTGAGCGACCTAACTTCGGGTCAAGTAAAAGTGTATTCCTTTCCAGTTAACACAGAAATTTTTATTGCAGACCAAAAGCAAGAAGCTTTTGCCATGAAAGGCAACGACATTAAATCTACAGGGATTAAACCTTATATTGTACTTAATGAATCGGATGACAAAAAAATAATTTCGTTAAGTTTAATCCAATAGGATTGGATTTTTTATTCTTTGCTTATCGCCTCAATTTACAAGACTAGTTTACCAGTACTTTCTGACTGTATTTTCCGCCATTTGCTGAAATAGACACCAAATACACCCCCGCATTTGCAATAGGATGTATGGCAATTTCATTGGTGGTGTTTTGTAACGTAATCGATTTGTTTTCCACCAATTTTCCTTCCAGATTATAGATAGAAAGGGTAGCCTTTTCAATGGTTTCTAAGGCATTAATTTGCAAGATACCATTTTTTGCATCTTTGGTATTGAGGGTAAAATGGGCTTTGGAAAAAGCCGTTGCCGCCATGGTTGGAAAAATTAATCCGGTCCAGGAACGGGCCACACTAACCAATCCAGCTCTACCAGTTGGGGTGGTTGCCACAGTGGTATTTTGTCGAAAGGCAAGTCGATCAAGATTTCCCGATTGATCCGTGCCTGAATTCGTAGTAGCATCTGGGGTAGTCGGAACTCCATTGGCCATAACCGGATTGACATACAAGTTCAATTGATCATCGGCAGCACCTGCTAAATTTGAATATTTTAAAATTAATAGATAATCTTGATTGAAGGAATAGACATTTGTGGTATAGACGGTTGCATTTCCAGGAGCTCCCTTACTAATTCCAATAGAAAAGGTATTGCCTGATACCGTTTTGATGAAAATCCTAAAAGCTGTTGTTGTGAAACTGCCGTTATTTACTCTAAAAAAATCATTGGGATTGGTCGCTGCACTACTCACATTGATCATAAATCCTACGTAAACATCTCCTGACGTTACTGGTGTAAACAAAGTGCCACAACCATCGGTATCCGATAGTAATTGTAAGGATTTAGTTGAGGATCCATAATTGAGGTAATTGAAACCTGGCGTGAGTACTTTTGCATTTACGCACAATGCGCCTGTACAAGCCCCTGTTCCGCCATTGGAAGAATTATTGGTCCACGTGCCTTGCCCGCTTAATTGCGTGTTAACGGTATAATTATTTAAATTATCTTGAAAGATAGTTTGGGAAAATCCCATATTAAAAATAAATAGAAGTATATAAATAGCAAATTTTTTCATGGGATGTTTTTTACAAACTTACTAAATTTTTTTATTTTTGTTTTTAAATCAAATCACTATGAATAAATCATTTAACAAATTACTTTACATCGGATTTTTACTTTTAGGACTATTTCAAGCATTTTTTTCTAAAGATTATATGCAAGCTGCAGCTTCTCTCGGGATTGGTATGGCATTTGACCCATTTGATCCAGAACAAAAATGGAACGACCGCCCTAATTGGCAAAAAGCCGTTCTAATTATTCATCTTGGATTGGTAGCTGCAATGTTTGGATTTGGAATTGGGCTGAATGATAAATAATATTTTATTAAAATAATTATTTATTGTATATATTTGTTTATCAGTAAATTAAAAATATGAAAAAAATTGTAGTCTTATTATTGGCTGGATTATCGATTACCGCCTGTATGAGTGATGCGGATAAAAACGCGGCTCAATCTAAAAAAAATGTTGACTTTTA
>NZ_JBILKB010000039.1:0-18611 GCF_044376915.1 Flavobacterium sp. | reverse complement strand
CAATTTTTTGGATTAGTGGAAAACCAAAAGCGGCGGTTTTTCCTGTTCCTGTTTGCGCTAGGGCAACTAAATCTGTGTTTTGTTCCAATAGTACTGGAATCGCTTTTTCTTGCACTTCTGACGGATTCTCAAATCCTAGATCTTTAATCGCCAGCAGTAGCGACTCATTCAATCCTAATTGTTCAAATTTATTCATATAGTATTTTAAATTGGGTGCAAAGGTAGGGTTTAAATACTATATAAACTAATTTGTTAGTTATTGATTTACAATTAGTTAAATATTTTTTGAATTTAATTTTTGAGCAAAAAAGGACCAATAAAGGTAGTAAAAGCTTATTTTTTTGATAGAAAGTCGATTAATTGACCAATTGCAATACCGCGGTGACTGATGCTTGCTTTTTCGTGCATGCTAAGTTCTGCAAAGGTTTTGTCGGTACCGTCGGCCATAAAAATAGGATCATAACCAAAGCCATTCGTGCCTATTTTTTCAGTAGTGATTGTACCGTTAATTATTCCAGTAAAAAGGTATTGCAATCCGTTGTTATTCAAACAGATTACGGTTTTAAAATTGGCTTTTCTTGAATTGGCAGTGCGCAATTCCAACAGTAATTTGTTCATGTTGTCTTCGTCACTTTTTTGTTCGCCCGCATAGCGTGCAGAATAAACACCGGGTGCTCCATTTAGGGCGTCTACTTCAAGACCGGTATCGTCGGCAAAACAAGGGTAGCCATAATTTTTAGTCACATAATTGGCTTTTAGTATGGCATTGCCTTCAATGGTTTCGGCGGTTTCTGGTATTTCTTCGAAACAACCAATGTCTTCCAAGCTGAGGATTTTAAAGTCTGATGGGACTAACGCTTGAATTTCTTGAATTTTATTTTTGTTATTGGAAGCGAATACGAGTTGCATAGTGTATAAATTTTGATTTATAAAAAAGCAAAAAAGCCGAGGTGGAGCCCCCGACTTCTTAAATGAACGTGTAACCACATTGCTGTGCGTTCGGTTACAAATGTACAGCCAAATAATTAATTTGCAAGTTATTTTTAGAATTTCTTTTAAACCGTATTTTTTTCGGCACGAATAATTATTATAAAAACTTTTTTCTTTATACTTTTGTCACGTTTTAACACCTATAAAATATCATGGTAAAAGATTTATTCGAAAGAATTCAGAACAATAAAGGACCACTAGGAAAATGGGCTTCTCAAGCAGAAGGGTATTTCGTTTTTCCTAAATTAGAAGGAGAATTGGGTCCAAGAATGCAATTTCAAGGGAAAAACATTTTAAACTGGAGCTTAAATGATTACTTAGGTTTGGCCAACCATCCGGAAGTACGTAAAGCCGATACTGACGCGGCCATTCAATATGGTGCAGCCTATCCAATGGGTGCTCGTATGATGAGTGGTCATACAAAATACCACGAACAATTAGAGCAAGAATTAGCTGCTTTTGTAATGAAAGAATCAGCCTATTTATTGAATTTTGGTTACCAAGGAATCATGTCAACTATTGATGCCTTAGTAACAAGAAATGATGTAATTGTTTATGATGTTGATGCGCATGCTTGTATTATTGATGGGGTTCGTTTGCATAGTGGTAAACGTTTTACCTACAAACACAATGATATTGAAAGTATGGAAAAAAACCTTCAGCGTGCCACCAAATTAGCAACGGAAACAGGAGGGGGTATTTTGTTCATTACTGAAGGTGTTTTTGGAATGCGTGGGCAGCAAGGAAAATTGAAAGAAGTTGTGGAAATGAAGAAAAAATACAATTTCCGTCTTTTAGTAGATGATGCGCATGGATTTGGAACACTTGGTAAAACAGGAGCAGGAGCAGGAGAGGAACAAGGGTGTCAAGATGGTATCGATGTGTATTTCTCAACCTTTGCAAAATCTATGGCAAATATTGGGGCATTTGTAGCCGGTGATAAAGACATCATTGATTATTTAAAATACAATTTACGTTCGCAAATGTTTGCAAAGGCTTTACCGATGATTCAAACCATTGGTTCGTTAAAACGTTTGGAATTATTGCGTAATTCTTCGGAAATTAAAGATAAATTGTGGGAAAATGTAAATGCACTTCAAAACGGTTTAAAAGAAAGAGGATTCAATATTGGTGATACCAATACCTGTATTACTCCCGTTTATTTAGAAGGATCTATACCTGAAGCCATGATAATGGTAAACGATTTGCGTGAAAATTATGGTATTTTCCTTTCTATTGTGGTATATCCTGTTATTCCAAAAGGAATTATCTTATTGCGTATGATTCCAACCGCTTCACATACAATTGAAGATATCAACGAAACATTAACAGCTTTTGAAGCCATTCGCGACAAACTAGTAAACGGTACGTATGCTAAAATTGCAGAAGCAAGTGTACAAAATGTAGAATAGCACAACCAAAACTATTTATAAAAGGGATTCCAATTGGAATCCCTTTCTTTTTTATAACTCTTTGCGATACGTTCGTCTGCGCTTGTTTATTTTGGAATTAAAATTTTTCCATAAATTTTGGATGGCAAGGTTTTCTTTTAATTCAGGGGTTCTGATACAAGTTTCAATTCCTTTGGCTTTACAAACCTTGTGGTATTCGTCAAACAAAATGGCTGTAATTCCTTTACTTTGGTATTCAGGCGCTATGCCAATCAAATAAAAAACCACTTCTTTAGATTGCTTTCTGGCTTGCAATAAATGGTAGAATCCAAAAGGGAATAATTTGCCGTTTGCTTTTTTTAAAGCAGAAGCAAAACCAGGCATAACAATAGCAAATGCAATCATAGAGTTGTCTTTGTCTAAAACAAACTTAATGAACTCTGGATTGATAAAGCTAATGTATTTTTTTTTAAAATAGGCTTTTTGAACCTCATTTATGGGTACAAAAGACTGTAGTTTTGAATAGGAAGTGTTGAATAAATCAAACATTTGATCCACATAAGGCATAATGTCTTTGGTCTTTGAAAAATTCAAAACTTTTAATTCATAGCGATCTTTGATGAGACCACTGTATTTATTAAATTGTGTGGGATCAATGTCATTAAATGAAAAGGTGCTTTCATGGTATTCTTTTTCCACCCGAAACCCTAATTGTTCAAAATGCGAAATATAATAAGGCATGCTGTACCACGTAATCATGTTTCCTATTTGATCAAACCCTTCACTTAACAGTCCTACTTTGTCTAAATTAGAAAACCCCATTGGGCCTTCCATATGATCCATTTGGTGTTTTTTTCCTAATGCTACAACTTTTTCCAAAAGTGCTTTCGTAACTTCGAGGTCATCAATGGCATCAAACCAACCAAAGCGTACTTTTCTTTTTTTTAATTGATGGACTTCTTCCCAGTTAATTATTGCGGCAATTTTTCCAACGATTTTTCCGTCCTTATAGGCCAAATAAAAATGCGCTTCGGCTGTTTGTAATGCAGGATTTTTAGATTTGTCAAACGTTTCCAATTCTTCTGCTATCAAGGGCGGAATCCAGTAGGAGTTATTTTTATACAATTCGAAAGAAAACAGCACAAATGCTTTCATTTCTTTCTTGGTGAGTGCTTCTTTTATAGTAATCATTTAGTCTATAGCATCTTTACGTTTTTTGGCTTCTTTTTTGCCTTTCTTTTTCATTTTTTTATCCATTTTACTGCCGTTGTCTTTTTCCATTTTTATTTCTTGGTAGTTTTTTGAAAAGCGCCAAGAAAATCCAATTCCTCCAGAAATAAGATTGGGAGTATCCTTTATGTTTTTCCCTATAGAAGCATCAATTTGCATGTCTTTGTTAAACAAAAAAGCAGCACCAGCACGAACGATACCGTCAGAATAATAGTCACCCATAAATCCTTGGTTTTCAATAAATCCAGACCATCTTTTGTTGAAACCACGCGTCAGTGTCAAAATATAATCTATACTAGCAAAATCAGTTCCAATTTTATTGTATGCAATATTTGTTACTAATACCCAGCGAGATCCAAATTGATTTTGTGCAATGACCATGGCTTTCGGACTAATTACGGCTTCTTCAACTGTTGAAGGTGCGAAATTATAGGGATTGTCTGTAAAGTTAAGATTAGCGCCAGCATAAACAGCTACAGCAGGAATGAATTGTCTCCATTTGAAACGGTGGTTTGCTTTCCAACTGTATACATTGGGTTTTTCTTCATAATTTTTAAAAGGATCATACAATAAATATTTAGCGCCAATGAGGGTTTTCTTTAATGCACTGCGGTCTTTTTCAAAATTTGCGGTTGTATATGTGTCTTTTTGATACTGTATTTCGGCAATGAATTCCAATTGTTCAAAAAACAATCCCCATCGAATATCAAATTCTCCCAGTAAACCATTGGCTTTGTAATTGAGTGCTTTGTGGTCTTCACTGACATAGTTTATTCCCGATTCGGCTTGAATAATGGTTTTTCCAACAGAAAATGCCATCATCGATCTCCCTGGTCTATTTGAGTTTATTTCGTCTGTAAATTGGGCAAAGGAAAATTGAAAGGCCAATATTAGCCCAATTTTAATAAATGATGGTAAGGTCTTCATAACATATAATTTATCCTCAAAAATAGTTATTTTATCATAATTTTAAGTAACAATTTGGAAGTTTTACCAACTAATATCAGTATTTTTGAATTTTAAAAATTAGATCCTATGGAAATGGCTTCAGGCTCCAGCTTATTACGAACCTTAGCAATTATTATTTTATGTTATTATTTGTTCAAGTTTCTAATGCGAATATTTGCACCTATTATCATGCAAAAAGCTGTTAATAAAATGCAAGAAAAAATGCAAGAGCAATACAAAAAACAGCAAGAGCAACAACAAAACACAACCACGCAATCCACTCAATTTCAATCAAAAGAAAAGGGAAAAGTGGGTGATTATATCGATTACGAAGAAATAAATTAATGGGTTTTACCATGCACCAAAGGATATTTTAACAATATCCTTTTTTTAATTACTTTAGCACCTTATTCTATTTTATTACATTCATGAAAAACATTCAAAAAATAATTCCTCATTTACTAGTTATAATTGGATTTGCAATCGTTTCATTGGTTTATTTCTATCCGATATTACAAGGAAATAAAATTTTCCAATCCGATATCGTGCAATATACAGGAATGGCAAAAGAGCAAAACGACTTTAGAAAAGAAAACAATGAAGAACCTTATTGGACCAATAGTGCTTTTGGTGGCATGCCAACCTATCAATTAGGTGCAAATTATCCAAACGATGCCATTGGTGCTTTGGACGACGCCTTACGTTTTTTACCGCGTCCGGCAGATTATCTTTTTCTATATTTTTTAGGGTTTTATGTGTTATTGATGGTGCTTAAAGTAGATCCATTAAAAGCCTTTTTTGGAGCGTTAGCTTTTGGTTTATCAACCTATTTAATTATTATTTTAGGAGTCGGGCATAATGCAAAAGCTCATGCCATTGCCTACATGCCTATGGTGGTCGCTGGCGTATTGTTGGTTTTTCAAAGAAAATATATCTTGGGAGGAATTCTTACCATGATCGCAGCGGCTTTGGAGATTAATGCAAATCACTTTCAAATGACCTATTATTTATTGTTTTTATTACTGATACTAGCCATATATTATGGGGTCCAAGCACTAAAAAATAAAGAATATACTCAACTTGGAAAAACGATTGGTGTTTTTGTGGTGGCCGGATTATTGGCAGTGGGGGCCAATGCAACCAATTTAATGGCAACCGCCGAGTATACGGATTTTAGTATTCGAGGCAAAAGCGAACTTACATTTAAACCAGACGGCTCCATCAATACAACCAATTCGGCAATGGAGTATGATTATATTACCGAGTACAGTTACGGAATTGCTGAAAGTTTTAATTTGATTGCACCTCGCTTATTTGGAGGTGGAAATAGTGAAACCCTCGGAGAAGACTCGGTATTGTATACTTTTCTATTGAATTACGGCGCCACTCCTGCAGAGGCATTACAAACGGTTGAATATTATGGTAAAACTTATTGGGGTGACCAACCCATTGTTGCTGCTCCAGCTTATATTGGTGCAATAGTTTTCTTCTTGGCAGTTTTAGGCTTGTTCCATGATCAACGCAAAATAAAATACGTTTTTTTAGCAGGAGCGCTACTTTCATTAGTGCTTTCTTGGGGTAAGAATTTTGACGGTTTAACCCGATTTTTTATTGATTACGTTCCCTTATACGATAAATTTAGAGCCGTTTCTTCAATACAAGTCGTGTTAGAGTTGTGTCTTCCTGTACTTGCAGTTATGGGATTGCAATCGTTCTTTACCACCGAAAAAGAAAAGCAGTGGAACAGTTTGTGGAAAGCTGCTGCTACAAGCGTAGGAATTTTAGTTGCTTTGTTTTTTGTTAAAGGTGCCTTTAATTTTTCAGGAGCAATGGACGAACAATTGATCCAGCTTTTTGGCGAAAGTCAGGACAAATCTTTCGGCGTTAATTTTATCAATGCCTTAAAGGAAGATCGTATGAATTTCTATACGAGTGACCTTATGCGCTCGGGTATATTAATTGCGGTTGCAGCTGTCGCACTTTGGTTACATATTCAAAATAAGTTGGCGGCCACTTCAGCTGTCATTGCCGTTGGATTTTTCATGGTTGCCGATTTATTTATGGTCGATAAACGATATGTATACAACAGTCCTGACCAATTCAAAACTGCTCGTGAAGTAGACATGCCTTTTGAGCCTACCGAAATTGACAAACATCTAGCAAAGGATACGAGCGTTTATAGGGTGTATGAAATTCAAGGGCGTATGCAAGCTCGAACGTCTTATTTTCATAAATCAGTAGGAGGTTATAGCGCCGTAAGACCGCGCCGCTTCGATCAATTATTTGATTACAATGTAGAGAAAAACATTAGTGAATTAGGCAATACAATCGATTTTCAAACACTTAGTTTCACAAAAAACAATCCGGTTTTAGATATGTTAAATGTGAAATATGTGATTGTGCCAACAGGTCAAGGCGAGGTGCCAATTACCAATCCATTTGCTAATGGCAATGCGTGGTTTGTGGAGAACGTTAAATTTGTTAGTTCTGCAGATCAAGAAATGAAAGCGTTGGCATCATTGGATACTAAAAGGGATGTGGTTATTAACTCATTGACAAATGACATGAAAGAAAGTACTTTTAAAAGAGACACTACAGCTTCTATTCAATTGTTGAGTCATCAACCCAATAAACTAAAATATAACTCTAACAATTCGAACGCTGGATTTGCCGTGTTTTCTGAAAACTATTATAAAAACGGATGGAACGCTACCATTGATGGAAAAGAAACTAAAATATACCAAGTAAATTACGTATTGCGTGGCTTACAAATACCCGCTGGAAAACATACGATTGAATTTAAATTTGAACCGCAAGTGGTAAAAACAGGAAGCACAATTGCCTTATTTAGTGCAATTGGAATGTTGTTGCTAATTGCTGCCGGAATTTATTTTGGAAACAAGAATAAGATACAGTAAATTGTAATTTGACAACATCAAAAAAAATACTTATCATTTCTTACTACTGGCCACCCGCGGGAGGTCCAGGGGTACAGCGTTGGTTAAAATTTGTCAAGTATTTGCCAGAGTTTGATATAGAACCTCATGTTTATGTTCCTGATAATCCAACGTATCCTTTGCTTGACGAAAAATTAGTAAGTGAAGTTTCCGATAAAGCGATTATCATCAAACAACCGATTTTTGAACCTTACGGTTTGGCTTCGGTTTTTTCAAAGAATAAGACAAAAAAAATCAGTTCAGGGATTATCCCCAATCAAAAAAAGCAATCGTTTGTAGAAAAAGCCATGATTTGGATTCGTGGTAATGTTTTTATACCAGACGCAAGAGTGTTTTGGGTAGCGCCATCGGTTACGTTTCTAAAAAAATACTTGAAAGAGCATCAAATTGATACGATAATTACGACTGGTCCGCCCCATAGTTTGCATTTGATCGGTTTGCAGTTAAAGAAAGAAATGAATATTACTTGGTTGGCCGATTTTCGCGATCCATGGACTACTATTGGTTATCATAAGCAGCTTAAATTAAGTGCTTGGGCTGCTAACAAACACAAGTCGTTAGAGAAAGAAGTTATGAATACATGTGACCAACTTATTGTAACTTCTCCAACTACAAAAACCGAGTTTGAAGCCATTACTTCTAAGCCTATTGCAGTCATTACAAATGGTTATGATGTGGAGAAAGTAGTGAAAAAACCGTTGGATGAAAAATTTACGTTAGCACACATTGGGTCCTTTTTATCGGCTAGAAATCCGAGAATTTTATGGAAAGCCTTACATGAATTAACGACAACGCATGCCGCATTCAAAGCGCAATTGGAATTGAAATTAATCGGAGCAGTGAGCGCTGAGGTATTGCAATCTATCCAAGAATTTGGATTGGAAAGTTACGTCAATCATTTGGGATATTTGCCTCATGATGAAGCGATTGTTGCACAACGTAGTTCGCAAGTTTTGCTACTTATTGAAATTGATTCGGAGGAGACCAAATGTATTATTCCTGGTAAATTATTTGAATACATGATTTCGGAACGCCCTATAATTGCCATTGGTCCGGTGCAAGCCGATTTTGCTCACATCATCAAAGAAACCAATACAGGTACGTTTTTTACTTATGGCGAATTGGAAGCTTTAAAGGCTCAAATAGAGTTGACTTTTGAGCAATTTCAACAAAATAATTTAATGGTAAATCCCATAGGATTGCAACAATACAGCCGAAAAGCTTTGACCGAAAAATTGGCCAAACTGCTCATCACTAAACACTAATTACTAGTCACTCAAACCATGGGAATCGTCATCAAACAATCTATTAAAAACACAATAATTACCTTTATAGGGTTTGGGATTGGGGCGGTTAATACTTTGTTTATGTATCCTTATTTTTTAGGAGAAGATTATTTTGGATTGTCAGGTTATGTCTTGTCGGCGGCCAATATATTATATCCTATCATGTCTTTTGGTATTCAGAATACGTTGATAAAATTCTTTAACGAAAACAACAAAACTGAACACGAATTAAATAGTTATATCACATATATGCTGTTGATTCCCTTAGTGTTCATCATTCCGCTAACCGGACTTTTTTATTTTAATTACGATACTATTGCTGCCTATGAATCTCAGAAAAATCCTATAATTTATTCGTTTGTTTGGGTCATCCCTTTAATTGCAATATTTATGGGTTATTTCGAAATATTTTACGCATGGTTACGAGCCCACATGCAATCGGTTTTTGGTAGTTTTGTGAAAGAAGTTTTTGTACGCTTACTCATTTCTGTATTGCTTTTCGGGGTTTATTTCAAGTACATTACTCCCTTAGAATTTATCTATTCCTTGGTTTTTGTTTACGGAATGAGTTTGCTGCTCATTGTTTTTTATGCGAATAAAATCAAGCGAATTGTCTTGCGTTTCAAAGTACCAAAACAAAGTAAAGCAATTTGGACCTATACTATTTTTATTATTTTGTCGGCCAGTATAGCCAATATGTTGTTGGATATTGATAAATACATGATAAAGCATTACATGGACATTGATAATATTGCCTTTTATTCGGTGGCGATTTTTATTGCGATGGTCATTTCTGTACCGAGTAGAGCCATGCATCAAATCACGTATCCAATTACGGCTAAATTAATGAGCGAACAAAAGTGGGAGGAATTGAATGAATTGTATAAAAAAACATCGATAACCTTACAAGTTATTGGGGGATTGATATTGGTAGGAATATTAGTCAACATAAACCAACTTTACCTTTTATTGCCCAAAGAATACAGTCAAGGTTTATTCGTGGTGTTTACTATTGGTTTGTCAAAATATTTTGATTTGATTTTAGGCAATAACAATGCTATAATTTTTAATTCTAAATATTATAAAGCCGTTTTGAGTTTAGGGATTGTATTGGTGTTGCTAATTGTATTGCTAAACATGTATTTTATTCCGCATTTCGGATTGAATGGTGCTGCTTTTGCAACTTTAATTGCAATAACTTTGTACAGTTTGGCTAAGTTGTTATTCGTGGTGTTGCGAATGAAATTATTTCCTTTTACCTATAAAACAATTGTAGCACTTGGTGTGGTATTGATTTCTTTCTTCGCTTTTTATTATTGGGATTTTTCTTTTCATCCCATGCTAAATATTATCTGCAAATCGATACTCGTGAGTATTTTTTATCTCGGATTGTGTCATGTGTTGAAAATCTCTTCGGATATTAATTTTGTGATGCGCTCTATTTTTAATAAAGTATTTAAAAAACAATAGTTTTTATAAAGCTTAAGCTTTTAACTACAAAAAATCCTGCGTCATCTTCCCAGAATCTACAGGATTTAAAAACAAACTAACCAACCAATTTTTTATTTTTTTTTATTTCAGTGCCATCTTCTTAAATACTTTAAAACTCGTTTCTTAAACGAAGCATGATGTGATGTGTTCAATCCCCGTGCCAAACTTTATTTTGAATTGTGAATAATTTGTTAATGAGTTGTTGTCAATTAGTAACGGGCTGTTTTTTTATTCAAAATCACGAAACAGTTTTTTTTTGGTTACATCAAAAAGAGTACATTTGAATTCTTAAGAAAAAAACAATGAAGCAATTAATTTCTATATTGGTGGTAGCCGCCTTCGGAATATTGGCATTAGTGGAACAATCAAATGACCAACCCAATCCAATGATTATGATTGGGGCAATTGGTATTTTTATGTTCGGTATGTACAAATTAATGAAAAAGATACCTTCTAAAAATGATGAAAACGATGATACAGAAATTTGAAATTGGCGATGAGGTTGCAGTTTTAGACGAGGCTTTGTCAGGTAAAGTTGTTGGGGTAAATGCTGCTGAAATTAGTATAGAAACAACCGATGGATTTCTAATGAAATTTTCAGAAAATGAATTGGTTAAAGTAAATAAATCCAGTACTTTAAGTAGTTTTTTTTCAAGTCAAAGTTTAAGTTCAGTTTTGAAAGAAAAAGAAACGCCAAAAAAACGAAGTTTTGTCAAAGAAAAGAAGTCACGAAAGGATGAATTTGTCCTAGAAGTAGATTTGCATATTGAAAAACTAGTTCCTTCCAAACGCGGAATGAGCAACTATGATATTTTAACGTTGCAAATGGATACCGCCAAACGCCAACTTGATTTTGCAATTAGAAATCGAATGCCGAAGTTAGTATTCATTCACGGTGTGGGTGAAGGGGTTTTAAAAGCTGAATTAGATTTTCTATTGGGCCGATACGATGGGATTTCTTTTCAAGATGCGAATTACCAAAAATATGGTTTGGGTGCAACCGAAGTCTACATCAAACAACAAGTGAAATAAAGTAAAAAATCATATAAAAAAAAGGACCATTCATGGAATGGTCCTTTTTAATTTTTGGCATTGTAGTATTAAAGACTTGTTCTGTAGTTTCCAAAAATATATTCGGTAAAACTAAAAGAATTGTCTGAATTTGAAAAATTCACATTGACCAATTTGATATTATGGGTATAACCCGTTACCGTTGTTCCGTCGGTTGCAAATAATTTATCGGTAATAATTTCTATTGAACCACCCGTGGCATTCCATTCTTTTTGAACGACCGGTGAGGCTGGAGGTAAAATACTGCAAATACCATTTGAACTCACATTGTCCGAATAAATACGATAGATAATTTTATTGGATGCGCTCACAGGAACAATTCTCGGACTTCCGTCGGGTGTTTCTTCGTTTATAAAACTGGAAGCTGGGATGTTTAAAAGTAATAATTCATTGCTTTTGATTTTAAATACCAAGTTATTCGAGGTGCAATTTTGTACAGCAACCGAATCAAAATTAAATGATTCCAACGTAATGTCTCCGTCATCACAGGCTAGTAGTAAAAAAACAGTAGCAATTAAAACAATAAGTTTTTTCATGGATTGATCAAATTTATATCGCAAAAATAAAGGTTTTAATTTAGTTATTTACTAACGTTTGTAAATTTAAATGTAATTCACTTTTAAAGTAGGTAAAATAAAATGATTTGTATCTTTGCGGAATGTAATGAGCACTTTATAATTTTTTTGTTTTTTTATAAATTTTCATGTGCGAATTCCATTTGACCAATAAAAATAATTAAAAGTCTCAAATGAAAAAAGTGTATTTGGATAATGCCGCAACTACAGCGATTCATCCGGAAGTTATTTCGGTAATGATGGATGTGCTTCAAAATGACTATGGGAATGCCTCTTCCACACACAGTTTTGGTCGTAGTGCAAAAACGTTGCTGGAATCTGCTCGAAAAGGGATAGCAAAATTAATAAATGCGCAAGCATCTGAAATCATTTTTACCTCTAGTGCTACCGAAGCCACCAATTGGATTTTGACCAGCGCAATTAAAGATTTGGGTATCAAACGAATCATTACAACAAAAATTGAGCATCACGCTACGTTGCATACCGTCGAACATTTAGCAAAGAAATTCGGAATTCAAGTGGAATACATTTCCATTTTACCAACCGGAGCTATTGATTATCAGGATTTGGCTGCCAAATTACCTTCCGATATTCCAACCTTAGTATCACTTATTCATGTAAATAATGAAATAGGGACGATTTTAGACATCAAACGTGTTTCTGAGCTGTGTTCGTATGCAAAAGCACTTTTTCATTGTGATACAGTGCAATCTGTTGGAAAAGCGAATATAGATGTGCAGGAGTTTGGAATTGATTTTTTAGTCGCTTCTGCTCACAAATTTCATGGTCCGAAAGGTATTGGATTTGCATACATAAAAAAGAATTCGATGCTCCAACCCATGATTTTGGGTGGCGAACAGGAAAAAGGGATGCGTGCAGGTACTGAAGCTGTCCACCAAGTAGTAGGTATGGCAAAAGCACTGGAACTAGCCTATGACAATTTAGAAAAAGATTCCCAATATATTTCTGAGTTGAAAGCATATTGTTTTTCGGAAGTAAGAAAAGTATTTCCAGAAGTCAAAATCAACGGTGAAAACACCTTTTACAACCTTTTGAATGTACAATTGCCTTTGTCGGAAGAAAAATCAGCAATGATGTTGTTTATGCTCGATATGAAAGGAATTGCCGTTTCACGAGGTAGTGCTTGTCAGAGTGGTAGTGTAAAACCTTCGCACGTTTTAGCCGCTTTTTTACCATCTGAGGAAGTGAAAAAACCGAGTTTACGAATTTCATTCAGCCATTTCAATACGAAAGAAGATATTGATTTGTTGGTTGAGGGTTTAAAACAAGCATAACGACTACCGTCACTTCGAGTGTTTTTCAAAAGTAAAAATGCTAATTTTATTTTTAAAAAATTGTATCGAGAACTTAGCACATAAAAAAAACACGAATTACATCAATTAAATCATGTAATTCGTGTTCAATAAATTATCCAGGAAATTACAATTTTCCCATATTTTCTGCCAAGGTCTCAATGAATTTTGTGATCGGTCCTTTGATCATCATGGCCATCATGGGGTTGAATTCACCTTCAAAAGTTAATTGCACTTCTGTGTTATCTGCATCAATTGCGTTTAAGTTTCCCGTTAAAGTAAACGGTAATTTACTTGAAGCGGCTCCTAACACGATTTGCGAATTGGGAGTTCCCCCTTTTTTTACTAATTTAATTTCGGGCATTCCTTTTAAACCAAATTCAAAGCAATTTTCATCAATTACTTCAAATTTTGCAATATTTTCAGGCATTAATTTCTCGAAATTTTTTACGTCGTTCAACGCATTGAATACGTATTCAGCGGATTTTGCTACGTTTACTTTTGGACTTTCTAAGTTCATATTTTTTTTTAAGTTTAAAAGGCTACAGGGCTTGAAATAATTTGATATAGAAGTATTTAATTCTCCCAACTTCTAACGCCCAACTATATTTCTACGTTCCACTCGGCTGGATTGGCGTTCCAAGCACTTAATGTCGCTAATTCGTTTTCGGAAACATATTGTTTATCCACCGCTTTTTCTAATAAATTTTCATAATTACTAAGCGTGTAAACATCTAAATTGGCTGCTTCAAAACGTTCCTTTGAAACCGGAAAACCATAGGTAAAAATGGCTGCCATTCCTTTAATGTTGGCACCTTCGTTACGTAAAGCTTCCACGGCTAATAAACTGCTTCCACCGGTTGAAATCAAATCTTCTACTACAACGACACTTTGTCCTTTTTGTAAAAAACCTTCTACTTGATTTTGTCTTCCGTGTTTCTTTGGTTCGGGACGAACGTATACAAAAGGCAATCCCATGGCTTCTGCCACAAGAATTCCGATACCAATGGCACCCGTTGCAACGCCTGCAATAACGTCGGGTTTCCCAAATTTTGCTTCAATTTGTTTTGCAAATTCATCGCGAATATAGTTTCTAACCGCTGGAAATGAAAGGATTATACGGTTGTCGCAATAGATGGGTGACTTCCAGCCTGAAGCCCATGTAAAAGGATTTTTGGAATTTAATTTAATTGCGTTTATTTGTAAAAGCAATTCGGCTGTTTGTTGTGCGGTGTTGTTATTAAAAATCATAGTGCAAATGTATAAAGTTTTTGTGAACGATAAGCCACTTTTTTTGACAAATCAGGTTCAAAAAGAAACCGATTTCAAACTTTTTTTATTAGAAAGTGTGGATATCAAGAAATTGATTATTAAAATATTTCAAAATAAAATTCAGAAAGCATTTCTCTACCATCCCGATGAGAAACTAATTATGAAAACGCTTCGTGCGAAATTGCCTATTGAAAAAGCGGGTGGGGGATTGGTATACAATACCAATGGCGACGTACTTTTTATTTTTAGAAACGGTAAATGGGATTTGGCAAAAGGCGGTATGGAAAAAAATGAAACCATTGAAGAAACCGCAATTCGAGAAGTAGAAGAAGAAACCGGAGTCACCGGATTAGTCATTACAGATAAATTACAAAAAACCTATCATATTTTCAAACGCAACGGACGCTACAAACTAAAAATTACCCAATGGTTTGAAATGTGCACCAAATTTGAAGGCACGCCACAAGGTCAAGCCGAAGAAGGCATCGAGAAAGTAGAGTGGGTTAACCCAAAGAATATTCCGATGTTATTGGAAAATTCCTACGAGAATATTAAGTTATTGTTTGAGTAAGATTAATTAAATGTGCCAATTTCTCAATTCAGTCTCATTGGCAAATGGTCTAATTAATACGATACACCGGATAATGCAAATGCGCCTTTTCATAATAAGGCGATTGTCTGTACACCCAATCCAATTGCGCGGCACCATTTTCAGCAAACGCTTTGTCCTTTTGTTTCTTTTGTTCTAATTCGGCTTTTATTTTTGGATTTTTATCTAAGAATTCTTTGGCTAAATCTTCAAAAACATAACTCGAAAAGTATTCTTTTTGTTGTAAAATAGGATCGAAGAAGTTCCAATTGAAATAACTGTCCACCGCTTCTGGTTCTAAGGTTTCAACTAAATATTTCACGCCAGGTTGATTTGTATACAATACATAATCGCCATATTGAAACTGCACTTTTCGAGTCGATTTAGATACTTTCGTATTGTAATGTCCGTAATGTCCTTCGTAAGGCGATTTTGACGTTTGGTAGCTTTCAATTTTATACGATTCCACTTCAATTAGGGTGTCTTTTTGAAGACGAGGTGCATTGATGCCGTTCAATTCTAGTAGTTCCAATATTTGCCATTGCGATTGCGGAATGATATAGGCTTCTGGAATACTTACAAATTTGGTAGGTTTAAAATTGCCATAGAACGGAATTTTCTTTGTAAACGGTTGACTCTTATCGTAATACAAACGGTCTTTTCCTGAAATAGCACTGGGTTTGTACCCCCCTTGAAAGCCTTTGAAATCAATATGAGATACTTTGCTAGAATCTATTGCCCAGTCCAAAGGATATTGCATTCCGGCTTGATATTCGCTCAATGCTTCTTTTCGCATTTGCTTGATTTTCTGCCAATTTGTATCGGCAAAATTAATCGTGCTGACCATAAATTCGTAGGTCACTTTCACACGTTCTTTATACACTTTCAACATATGCGTTTCGGGCACAAAACCTAACGTGTGAAATAGCGTAGTGTAACCTGTTGCATATCTTGGCGTATCGGTAAATTGTTCAAAACCTTTGTCGGGCATATCACCATGTATATTTACATACGGAACCACATCGATGTTCTTTTTGTTCATGTCTTTTACCACCGAAGGATACAATTCGTTGATGAAATAATTACCCAATTTGTTTCCTAAACGTTCGTGTTGGGTCGCAATACACGTAAACGTATATTGGTAATCGGCACCATTAGAAACGTGATTGTCTAAGAAAATATCAGGATTTAACTCGGTAAACAGCTTTTGAAAACTTCTCGAATTTTTAGTGTCTGATTTAATAAAATCGCGGTTCAAATCATAATTGCGGGCATTCCCTCTAAAACCATATGCTTCAGGGCCGTTTTGATTGGCTCTGGAATGCGAATTTCGATTCAACATCCCGCCCACACTATACACCGGAATTGCAGCAATAAAAGTATTTTTAGCCGTTTTTATTTTTCCTAGGGCTAAATCGCGCATTAACATCATGGTAGCGTCAATTCCGTCAGGTTCGCCTGCGTGAATGCCGTTGTTGATTAATATTACGGCTTTATTTTTAGTAAAATATGCATCAAAATCAAATGTGCCTTCGCTTGAAAAAAGTACTAAATGCAGCGGTTTTCCGCTATCGGTGGTGCCTTTTTGAATCATTTGGATGTTGGCAAAACGTTCGTCTAATTTTTCATAAAACGCAATACATTCTTCATAAGTAGTAGATTGATTGCCGTTGCCACGTTCAAAAGGCGTGGCTAAATCGTTTTGTGAAAAAACAAAAAGTGAAAAGAAAAGCAAACTTATAGTTATAAAACGCATAGCAGAATTGTATTTGATTTTCAAAAATAAAGAATCTTTTTGAGGTAGAATTTTATAATTCGTAATTTTTAATTAATTGGCTTTATCTTTGCCGCATGAGTCAAAATCCATATTCCAACAATGTACTATTGAATCTTGGTATTCAAAGTTTAAACAAAATGCAAGAAGTAGCCCAACACGCTATTTTGAATGAAGATAACGTTTTGTTGCTTTCGCCAACAGGTTCGGGGAAAACCTTAGCTTTTTTATTGCCTATTTTTCAACTTTTAGACGAAGAGGTGAAAGGCGTACAATGTTTAATTTTAGTACCTTCTCGCGAATTGGGGTTGCAAATCGAACAAGTTTGGAAAAAAATGGGTACGCATTATAAAGTCAATACGTGTTATGGTGGCCATTCGATTGATATTGAAATTAATAATTTGAGCAATCCACCGGCGCTATTGATTGGGACACCTGGAAGAATTGCTGATCATTTGGATCGAGGCAGTTTTGCTACGGAGAACATCAAAACGTATGTTTTAGACGAATTTGACAAATCGTTGCAATTGGGGTTTCATGAGGAAATGTCGTATATCATTGGAAAAATCACCAGAGCCAATAAACGCATTTTAGTTTCTGCGACTTCGGGCGTGGAAATTCCGAAATATACCAAAGTAATTGATCCGAAAGTAATCGATTTTATTCCAAACCAAAAACAGAACGATAATTTAGATGTTCGTATAGTATTTTCGAAATCCAAAGATAAAATCGATTCGTTGTTTCAGTTGATTTGCTCGTTACATTCAGAAGCTGCCATTATTTTTTGTAATCACAGAGAAGCGGTGGAACGCATTCATGAAATGTTAACGCAGAAAGGAATTATTTCCACGTATTATCATGGCGGATTAGACCAAGATGAGCGTGAACGTGCTTTGATTCAGTTCAGAAATGGAAGTGTTTCCTATTTGATTACGACTGATTTAGGCGCACGTGGTTTGGATATTCCAGAAATGAAACACGTAATTCATTACCATTTACCAGCTAAAGAAGACGAATTCACCCATAGAAACGGAAGAACTGCGCGTATGTTGGCCACAGGAACTGCTTATGTATTGATTCACGAAACCGAAAAGAAAGCGGACTATTTTGATTATGGCAAACGAAGATTAGATGTATCTAATGCAAAATCATTACCAAAAGCGCCTCTATACCAAACGCTTTACATCAGCGGAGGAAAGAAAAATAAGTTGAATAAAATTGACATTGTAGGTTTCTTTTCGCAAAAAGGAAAATTAGAAAAAGACGATATTGGATTAATTGAAGTCAAAGATTTTATTTCGTTTGTAGCGGTGAAATATCCAAAAGTAAAATCCTTATTGCAAAACATCAAAGAGGAGAAAATGAAAGGTAAGAAGTATAAAATTGAAGTCGCACGAAAAGTTATAAAGAAAGAGGAGGAGTAAATGATTTCGCACAATTGCCCACTTTGTAATTCCACTGCAACGCTTTTTTGTGAAAAGCCAAATCATTTGTTTTATAAATGCACTACTTGTGAAGGTATTTTCAGACCAAAATACACTTTTTTAACCGCTGAAGCGGAAAAAGAACACTATGAAAAGCACAATAATGATATTTTTGACGAACGGTATCAAGCGTTTGTTTCGCCAATAGTTGATGCTGTTTTACACGATTTTTCTCCCGAGGCGAAAGGCTTGGATTTTGGTTCTGGGACCGGACCGGTGATTGCTAAAATGTTAACCGAT
>NZ_JBILKB010000038.1:0-18653 GCF_044376915.1 Flavobacterium sp. | reverse complement strand
AATTTTTTCCAAAAGTAATGAATTAAGTCAAAAGTGAAAAGTCAAAAGTAAAAAGAAATCAAATGACAATCAATTGCAACGGAACGCTTATCGATTTATCCCAACCAAAAGTAATGGGAATAGTAAATGTTACGCCAAATTCGTTTTATGATGGTGGTAAACACACGGAAATGAATGCCATTATTCGTCAAATAGATAAAATGCTTTCAGAAGGGGCTGCTATTATCGATATAGGGGCGTATTCAAGCAAACCGAGTGCTGAATTTGTCTCTGAGCAAGAAGAAGCCAACCGTTTAAAAAAAGTTGTAAAAGGAGTACTTGATACCTTTCCAGATATTGTTTTGTCCGTGGATACCTTTAGGGCATCAGTAGCCAAATCAGCTGTTGATGAAGGAGTGGCTATGATTAATGATATTTCTGCGGGTTGTTTAGACGAAAGGATGTTGCCAACAGTTGCTGAATTGAAAGTTCCTTACATCATGATGCACATGCGCGGAACTCCTCAAACCATGCAAACGCTTACCCAATATGATGATGTGGTAAAAGAAATGATTTTCTATTTCTCAGAGCGCATTCAAAAAGCCAGAAGTTACGGCATTTCGGATCTCATTATTGATCCCGGATTTGGATTTGCAAAGACACTAAATCAAAATTATGAAGTGCTTTCTAAATTGGAAGTATTCAAACACTTAGAATTACCTATATTGGCGGGTGTTTCAAGAAAATCAATGATTTATAACGTATTAGAAACTACTCCTCATGAAGCTTTGAACGGGACTTCGGTTATCCATACTATAGCATTACAAAAAGGTGCTACTATTTTACGAGTGCACGATGTAAAAGAAGCGGTGGAATGTATACAGCTAGTCAGTCAATTGCAATGAAAAAAATAGTTTTGATAATTGGGTTTTTGAGTTTGTTTTCATGTCAGGAAAAAGCGGTATTATTACCACAAATCGATAAAACAATTCAAGCGGATGTTGTAGATCATTCCCCTATTTATCTGTTTTTTAAAACAGAAGGAAAAGATACGTTGGTCGATGTGAATCGAAAAAATTCTATAAGTTCGACCAATTGGATTTTTAACATCGATAAACGATTGCCCTTGCGATTAGTGACACCTGAATTGCAAAAATTACTAGCTAAAAAGGAGGGGAGTGCACATAAAAGCGCGGGTTCTGAAAATTACTTTTCCTATTCCAACCGTATTCAAAAACAATTGGCATTTCTTCCCATTACTAAAATGAATTTTACATCGGGTGTGCCTAAATTTGGGGTTCGAATTTATTTTGATAAAAACAATACGATTATTGTAAATGATGTTGCCCTAGAAAACGAAGATTTAGCAACCTATTTGACACAAATACCAAGTGACAAATCACTAAAATTAAATTTTTGTTTTGATAAAAACAGTTCGTATGAAAATCTTGTTAAGGGACTTGTATTTGCACAAACTAAAGGATTACAAGTACAAGATGTTTTTGTGTATTGATGCAATATTTTTGCATCTTATTGGTGATGATAGGGTTCGTTTCGTAATATAGTAAATCCTCTGTACAATTGTTCAATGACAAACAAACGCACCATTTGGTGAGAAAATGTCATTTCAGATAAGGACACTTTTCCTTGTGCTTTATGATAGACTGTTTCGCTAAAGCCATAAGGTCCGCCAATGACAAAAACTAAAGTTTTGATCCCGGTATTCATTTTCTTTTGCAAATAGTCTGAAAAACCAATACTGCTAAACGTTTTTCCGTTTTCATCTAGGAGAATTAATTGATCGGTTGTACCAATTTTTGCCAAAATGAGTTCGCCTTCCTTTTCTTTTTGTTGGGCTTCCGACAAATTCTTGACATTCTTGATGTCGGGAATGATATCCAAATCAAATTTCACATAAAAAGACAAACGCTTGGTGTAGTCATCAATTAACGTCTGAAGGTCTTTGTTGTCGGTTTTACCAATAGTGAGAAGTCGAATGTTCATTTGTATGCAATTATAGGTATTGAATGAAAAAACCACGATTTACGTGGTTTAATTCTTATTCGTTGGATGCTGATCCTTTTAAGTCAATTTCGCAAGCATAAGAAAACAACTTTTCTTTTTTGATAATATCTGCAGTTCCATCGGGTAGCATTTCTTCCCAACCCGATTCATCGCTACAAATCATTTTAAGTACTTTTCTTGAGAAAATAGCCAGATTTTTTTCTTCGTAATCTTTAATATCAATTACTTTACCATTGAATTTAAAGAATTTGTATAATTCTTTCATCCGTGGATGTACTTTTAAATTTTCAGAAGTGATGATGTTGCCGTCTTCATCTTTCATTGGATACAAATACACTTTTAAATCGCGATAGAAAAGTTTACCAAAGGCTTCTAATATTCCACCTGATAAATGGCGGTAGTATTTTTCGTCAAAAATTTCGACTAAGTTGCTAACTCCCATGGCTAATCCCATTCTGGCTTTCGAGTAATTTGAGAAATATTCAACTACTTTAAAGTATTCTTGGAAATTAGAAATCATTACGGTTTGTCCCAATTTACAAAGCAATTCTGCCCGATCTAAGAAATCGCGTTCGTCAATTTCACCTTCGGCTTTTAAGTTGGAGAGTGTAATTTCAAAGACCACAAAGGTGTTTTCTTTGTCTACTTTGTTTTCTTGAATGAACATGTTATAGGATTCTTCATACATGTCCATGTTTACTTTGGTCACCGGTCTAAAACTTCCACGAAGGGCTAAAATGTTTTTCTTATATAATACTGCAGCGGGTAGAATGTTTTTTCCGTCTGGTCCAAACATTACGGCATCTGTCATGCCATTTTTAACCAATTGTAAACTCATCAAACGGTTGTCAACGTTTGCAAAACGTGGTCCCGAAAAATTAATGGTATCAATTTCAATTTGGTCTTTATCTAAATGATCATAGAGGTAGCGCAATAATTTTTTAGGATCATTGTATTTGTAAAAGGCACCATAAATTAAATTCACCCCTAATATTCCTAGCGTTTCTTGTTGCAGTTTGGCGTCATTCTCTTTGAATCGAATGTGTAGTGTAATTTCGTTATATGCTTCATCCGGTTCTACCTGGTATACAATTCCAACCCAACCGTGTCCTTTGAATTGTTTCGCAAAATCAATGGTTGCAACGGTATTTGCATAACTAAAAAATAATTTATTAGGATGTTTGTCTCTTTTTAAACGTTGTTCTACAAGATTGATTTCGTGCGACAACATTTTTTTGAGACGACTTTCAGTTACATAACGTCCATCAACTTCTTCACCATAAATAGCGTCGCTAAAGTCTTTGTCGTAGGCCGACATCGCTTTTGCAATGGTTCCTGAAGAAGCACCTGCTCTAAAAAAATTACGAACGGTTTCTTGTCCCGCACCAATTTCAGCAAATGTACCGTAGATATTTTCATTCAGATTAATTCTCAATGCTTTATCTTTAGTAGATGGAATTTGTTCTATTGCTTTGTCACCACGAACTTTAATATCAGTAACCATATCAGTATATTTTGGGCTTTTGACCTAACATTTAATGTTAAAAATGCATTTGTTGCAAAGTTAGTTATTTTATCAAAAAATAAGGTAAATATTCTTATTTTTGTAAAAAAAGAATTGAAAGTCTACTTTTTAGGAACCGGTACTTCACAAGGAATTCCAGTAATTGGAAGTCAACATTCTGTTTGTATGAGTACCGATACGCGCGATCAAAGGTTGCGGGTTTCCATTTGGATCCAAATCGATGATACTTCTATTGTGGTAGACTGTGGCCCCGATTTTAGACAACAAATGCTGACCTCAAAATGCCAACATATTGATGCCTTATTGTTTACCCATGAACACGCTGATCATACGGCAGGTTTGGATGATATTCGTCCTTTTTATTTTAAACAAGGAAACATCAAAATTTATGCACACGACCGTGTATTGAAAAATCTTGAAAAACGTTTTGATTATATTTTCCAAACGGATGATAAATATCCGGGAGCTCCTTCGGTGACTCCGCATCAAGTTATTGAAAACACTTCTTTTTATGTTCGTAATTGTAAAATTGAACCCATTAATGCTTGGCATGGAAACCTGCAAGTTTTTGGATATAAATTCCATGATTTTGTGTATTTAACCGATGTAAAAAGTATGGATGAGGCCGAAAGGAATAAAATATTGAATTGTAAGGTATTGGTAATAAATTGTTTACGCGAAGAATCTCATACGACACATTTTAATTTAGAAGAAGCGTTACATTTTATATCTTTGGTGCAGCCACAAAAAACGTATTTGACCCACATCAGTCACTTATTTGGTTTTCATGCCGAAATACAAAAGCAATTGCCGCCTAATGTATTTGTGGCTTATGATAATTTAGAAATTACAATTTAATTCCTTACACATGAAAAATGTTATTTTATATGCGTTAGTTTTTTCACTTTTGTTCAATGTATTTCAATTTGTAAATTCCACTAAAATATTAAACGGAAAAGAGACAGAAGTTCAAAAAATAAAGACACACTTGAAATCGTCTCGCGATTCTGTGATGCAATTGTCAAGTGCAAATTATTTTGCTTTAGAAAGTGATGAAGATGCACAAGAATATTTCTTCAGCAACAACTTGGACTATCAAAAAGTGGCTACTAAAGTTAAAGAAGATTTGATCGTTTTGAATGAAAGTAAAAACGGAAATCGTTTAGTTCCTTATGAGCCAATTGATGGTAAATCTTTCATCGTGAATACCTCTAAGATATTGAATCACCGTTGGTTGATTGCTGAATTTTCAAATGGCGATTTATGGGGGCAAATACTTGTGAAGTACTTTGTTAGTGCCGAGAAACCAACTGAATTCGAAACTGTTGAAACGGTTTTGTATGAGCGACAAACCAAAGAATAATTGAACCGTTATACTGCGACAATGAAAAGTCAATTAGAACTTTATTTTAGCGATTTTAGAAAAGATATCATAGGGGTAGATCAATCATTTACGACTCCCTTTGGAACTCAAAAAATCATTTATACCGATTGGACGGCCAGCGGAAGATTGTACCGGCCTATCGAAGAAAAATTAATGAATGAATTTGGTCCATTTGTTGCCAACACCCATACCGAAACCACGGTGACAGGAACGGCGATGACCTTAGCGTATCATGAAGCACGTCATATTATCAAGCATCATGTGAATGCCAATTCTGATGATATATTAATTACTGACGGTACAGGTATGACCGGTGTTGTTAATAAATTCCAACGTATTTTGGGACTCAGAATTCCAGAAAATTTAAAGGAATATGCAGTTATTCCTGAAGCCCTAAAACCTATCGTTTTTATTTCACACATGGAGCATCATTCCAATCAAACCTCTTGGTTAGAAACAATTGCCGATGTAGAAGTAATTCCGGCGGACGCATCTGGTTTGTTTAGTTTGGAAGCTTTACAAGTATTATTGGATAAATACAAACACCGAAGTTTTAAAATTGCGTCCATTACATCCTGTTCTAACGTAACAGGTATTCGAACGCCTTATCATGAAGTAGCACAACTGATGCACCAGCATAACGGGGTGTGTTTTGTAGATTTTGCTTGTTCGGGTCCTTATGTTGCGATTGATATGCATCCGCCAGCAGCCGATGCCTATTTGGACGCTATCTTTTTTTCACCCCATAAATTTTTAGGTGGACCAGGTACTTCGGGAGTTTTGATATTCAATAAAAACCTCTATAAAAATAACATCCCCGATTGTCCAGGGGGAGGGACCGTAAGTTGGACCAATCCATGGGGCGAACACAAATATATCGATAACATTGAGGATCGCGAAGATGGAGGAACTCCGGGTTTTTTACAAGTAATTAAAACCGCACTTGCCATTCAGTTGAAAGACAGAATGGGAGTTAGCAATATTTTGCAGCGCGAACATGAGTTGGTGAACTATATTTTTTCCAGTCTAAATGCTATTCCTAATTTACACATACTAGCCGATCAACACCAAGATCGTTTGGGTGTAATTTCATTCTATATTGATGAATTGCATTATAATTTAGGGGTTAAATTACTCAATGATAAATTTGGCATTCAAACAAGAGGAGGCTGTAGTTGTGCCGGTACATATGGCCATTATTTATTGCATGTAGATCAAGAAACCTCACATAATCTTGTGTGTCAAATTGCTTCTGGCGACTTGATTCAAAAGCCGGGATGGATTCGTATGTCGATACATCCTACCACAACTACGGAAGAAATTCAATTTGTGTGTGATAGTATTCTAGCTTTGGCCCAACACCATGCAGTTTGGGGATCAGATTATGAATATAACTCTAAGACCAATGAGTTCCGTCACAAAGCCGCAGTATTGACAGAGAAAGAGCGGGTGAGTAGTTGGTTTACGGTTTAGTGTTTCTGTATTTCCAACGTTTGTGGGTCCACAAGTAATATTCGGGCGCTTCTAGTATTTGTTGTTCTACCAATTGTAAGAAACGATCTGTAATTTCATAATTAGGAACAGATTTGACATCTTCAGACAATACTTCAAAACTCGCTTGGTAGTATCCGCGTTTTATTTTTTTGGTACGCAAAAAGATGACATTCATGTCAAAACGTTTGGCTAACATTTCTGCACCTGTATGAACGGGAACTTCATGTCCCATAAAAGACGCCCAATGATATGCTGCATTTTTCTTTGGCGATTGATCGCTCGCAAAACCATATAAAGACAGTTCACCCTGATTGAAATTATTTGCAATGGTAGCAATAGTTTCTTTGGTAGTAATTAATTCGGCTTTGAACTTTGAGCGAATTTTCTTGACCAATTTATCAAAATACGGATTTGCAATTTTTTTATAAATTCCAAAGCCTTTATGATTGATATAGTAATTCATAGATACTACCCATTCGTAACTTGCATAATGTGCACAAAGGACAGCAATACTTTTATTTTTTTTCTCTAATTCTAGATAAACATCCAAATTGCTAAAGGTAAAACGTTTTTCGATTTCTTTTTGTGAAATACTCAATGTTTTGATCATTTCCAAAAACAAATCACACATATGACTGTAAAATTTCTTTTCTATTATACGTCTTTCTTTTTCAGATAAATGAGGTAGTGCGAGGGCTAGATTTTCTCTAACTGTTTTTTTTCGGTAGCCTATAACCCGATAGGTTAAAAAACAAACAACATCTGAAAATAAATAAAAAATCGGAAATGGCAATATCGAAATAAGCCATATTATTGGATAAAATAAAATATATAGAAGTAGTTGCATTCGGTTATTTTTTTACAAATATACTTTTTTAGTTCTAAGTTAATTCGCCAAACTATTCATAAATTTACAAAAAAAATAAAAATGATGATAAGTATATTAGCTTTGATTGGTGTAACTGTGCTTATCAGTTATAAAGGGATACAAGACCGCTTGTTTTTTAATAAAAATGAATTTCACATCGGAAGCATTCAATCAGGGGAAAAGTTTAGAATGTTTAGTTCGGGATTTTTACATGTCGATTTTCAGCATTTGTTTTTCAATATGTTTACCTTGTATTTATTCGCTCCTTATGTAGTGCATCATTTCAGTAACAGCTATTTTTTCTTGCTTTATTTTGGAAGTTTGTTGTCGGGAAGTTTACTTACTTTGTATTTTCACAATAAAGAGTACCACTATAGAGCCGTTGGTGCTTCAGGAGCCGTAACCGGAATCATTTACAGTGCGATATTAATCGAACCACATATCTACATGTACGGATTTATTCCCGGCTATGTTTTTGGATTTTTGTATTTACTCGCTTCCATATATGGTATGAAAACCAAGCGTGATAATATAGGTCACGTAGCTCACTTTGGTGGTGCAATAGGGGGTTTTCTCATTACATTGATTAGAGAACCCCAAATATTCGCAGAGCAAACACTTACTGTAGCGGCTTTGTTAGTGCCAATAGTAATTTTATTTTTTTTAGAAAAGACCAACAGACTCTAAGTTTGGCATATTCCTTGTAACCTATCATATAATAAAAATTGAACCTATGAAAAAATTAGTAGTTGTACTCCTTCTATTTGTTACTGTTGTGCATGCACAAGAATTAAAGCAAGTACCCCAAATTACTGTAACAGGTGAAGGAAAATTAAAAGTGACACCCGATGAAGCATTGATAACATTGTCTGTAGAGAATACTGGTAAAGATGCCGTCGAAGTAAAAAAGAAGAACGATGAGCAAATCGATAAGGTTATCAAAGTAATCAAACGTTTTGGTATTGCACCCACCGATTTTCAAACACAGCAGGTGAGTTTGTATAAAAACTACGATGATGCTTCCAAAAAACATTCCTATGTAGCGCATCAAACGTTAACAGTACATTTAAAAAATCTTTCCAAATATGATGCTTTATTGCTGGAGGTTATGGATGCCGGTATCAATAGTATACAAGGTGTCGAATTCAAGGCTTCTCAATTGACGGTTTATGAAAGTCAAGCACGTAAAAATGCGATGGTAGCTGCCAAACAAAAAGCTAAGGATTTTGTATCTGAATTGCCGGGACAAAAAGTAGGAAAGGCTTTGGTGGTTTCGGATAGTTCATTTACTCAATTCCCTCGATCCGTCTTTTCTGAAATGAAAACTTATGCCATGGCAGCCGATGGTAACGAAGCCCCTAAAGAAACCTTAGCGATTGGATCTTTTGAAATTAGTGTTTCGGTAACAGTAACCTTCGCGCTCGAATAGCATAAAAATAGCAGATGATAGATTTGTTTTTCAGTAAAATTAGTTAAGTATAGGCTTATTCTTTAATGATTTATTAATCATGGCGAAATGACTAAATATCGCTTTATATAAATTGTTTAGAGTACCAAATGCTATGAGTTCAGTTGCAATAGGTTGTTCTATTCTGCGATCCATTTTTTTTCACTGTTGAGTTTAAAAGAACCAAGGTGTTCACGAGCACATTCTACAGGAGAAATTAAGGATAAAAAGTTAAGTCCATCGGTACCACGATAGAGATGGTATATTTCGCCAATAACCGGCTCAAAAGAGAATTTAGCATTATATACTAATTCGTTGTTTTCAAACTCTTTCATTAAATTTTCATATTGTAGCTTGAGTTCGTTGAACTTGTTTTCAAATTCTTTATTAACACTTCTAATACCTCTGCTCTTAAATGCAGCTACATCATCTATTTGAATAACTGGTGCTCCCACATTAGTGGCATAGTTCATTAATTTAGCATTATAGCCTTCCGATTCAGAATACACCACATTATCAGGTTTTTTGGTTTCCATGAGCCTTATCGTTTCGAAATTTTATTATTTGAAATAGTACGTTGTCTTGTGCATTTGAATCGAACAATGTCTGTATTCCGTTTGGCACTATGCTTGGTTTTGCAATTTTCTACACGGGTCCGCCACAATTTGTAACTGCTCCACTTGAGTTCTTTTTTCATTAAGGCTTTTACGTCAGCCTCCACCAATCCAAATTGAAATTTGATAGCATCAAAAGGGGTTCGGTCTTCCCATGCCATTTCAATAATGCGATCAATTTGACTATCAGTTAGCGGTTCGTTACTATTTGGTGGGCTTATAGGTTTCAATTTGTTTATCTTTATTTATAAATGATTAAACAAAAGTAATTAAAATAGCGATATAAAAAAAGGTACTAAAAAAAAAGTTGATTGGTGGTTCGATTAGGATACATCGATTATCTTTTAAAGCACTAATAATTAATTGTCAATTTTAATAGATTATTGTCCTATTTTTTTTCTTAAACCAAACAAATAGAATGAGAAAATTGAAAATAAAAAGCCAATTAATATTAAGATATAGTTCATTGGTTTTTCGATTGTTAGTGACATTCTTATTAAAATGGTCGTTATAATAAAACTGGCATTTCTAAAAATGGTGAAAAATGAAAAGTGATAGGTAAATGAAATAATCAAAAGTAAGACATCTACAAAAATCATAATTGAAAAAAAATCAGAATAGAAAACAGCGTTTGAACTTGGAAAGTTATTGCCTGTTTCTATAGCTAATAGCATATCATAAGACCAATTGTAAAAACTAAAAACACTTAATAACAATAAAATTAGTATCATACCAATTGATACCATTTTTTTTATTTGAATAAAATTATTGAGTTGATTGATAGTATCTGATTTTCCATTATTTTGATAAATTTTATAATATAAAATGGTCAAACTTAGCATGAGAATTGCAGCGCATAAATCATATATTAAACTTATAAAATCTGTATTATAAATAGTAAACGATTCTTTTAAATCAAGTTCAGCAATATCGTGAAAGAAACTTCGAAGCGTAATTAGTGTAATTACTTCAAATTGTTTTCCTATAAATTCAGAAATCGATTTTGGAATGATAATAATTAAAAGAAAAACTTCATAAAAAAGGATGAAGCTAAAAGGCGTATAAATTGCTTTAAGGTAACTGTGCTGAAAGTGTTGAAAAAATAAAAAATTATTACCTAAAAAAATAAGTAATAAATGCAATAAAAAAGAAAAAACAGCTATACGTAGAATTATTAATTCAATTTTGCGTGTATTTTTTGAATTAAAGTATGTATCAAAATTATTGCTTAAACTAAATATTATAGTATTCATTATTTCTATGTGTTTGATTGTGTATAATATTTAGATTAAGCCACTTAAGGTAAATCTTTTCGCTGTCTTCTAATTAAAGTAGACCGTTTTTATTTTTTACGCTTTCATCTAAATTGGGATAATTCTCTTCTTTTTGTTTTTTCCCAGAATAATAAATGTTATAAATGGTGAAAAAAATGTAGACAGAAAAAATGATTCCTCCAATAATAAAAAATCCTATACTCATGATGTTCTTCTTTGACGTATTGCTATTGCAAATAATAATATAGTTCCAGGCCAATGCGCAGAATATAATGCTTCATCATATTTACCTGATAGGCCTAATGAAATGGAATACAACATACAAATGAATGCAAGAATAATTGGATACCATTTTAAAATAAATAATTTCATAATTTTAGCAGTTAATTTTAATAATATTTCACAAATTTAATATTTATTATCTATAATTATTAAAAATAATTATATTTTTTTAAATATTTATCAATTGTTTAAGAGTTTGAATTAATTGTGATCAAATGTAGCATAGTAGCAATACAATAATTCAGTTTAACTAGAAAATTGAATGTGTATATAATTGAAATTAAAATTTTGAACAAAAAAACCTTCTTCAAATAAATGAAGAAGGTTTTTGGTTCGACTCGTTGAAATTGAAAATTTCTCTTCAAACTTTTGAACCGAAAATCTTTTTCAAAATAAATGGAATCTGTATTTGGTTATCGATTATTTATTATTAAAACTAACTTGTCTTAAAATGGTTTTGCCAAATGGAATAAGCGTAATGTTTTCTAATTGATTGGTTGTTTTATTTTTTGCTTTCAAAATGATTTTACCATTATTGAAAGTAGCTTGATTATCCTCAATAAATTCAAACCGATTGGTATCAATTGGCTTATAGGTTAAATCATCAAAATGAGTGAAATATGATTTTCCTCTTTGCTCAATAGCTTCAATGGGTTTCGCATAAAACAATGCACCGTAGCTAAAGTATTTCTCTTTATTTTTATCCTCATTAATTTGAATTTCGGTTTTAAATTCAATTTGAATTTCATCTTCATTCGCAAATTTTCTATCAATAACTATGAAATCATTTTCCAAAACATAGCTTTCATTAGTTATTACTTTAGTAACCCATGATGGTTTTCTAATTTTGATTATAGGTTGTACATAATTAGGATTTGAAATTTTGAAAGTAAATGCATTCTGATAAGGATATTCGGTTATGGTTTGAATTTTTATTAATTGATTTTGAATTTTTGTTTCTACAGAATTAGGCATTAAAAGCACATTTACAAGCGTATTTTCGTTTTCTTTTAGCCATGATTTCTCAATGAAATAAGGAGTAATTCTACCAGCATTGGGATTACAACAAACGGCTACATCTTGATGTGCGGGTGAGTACTTATATCTGGTTTGATTTCGGTTGGGCTCCACTTCACCATTTTTTGTACCCATCATTTCAAACGAATTATCGGTTTTTAGATAAGCAATACAAGAATGATTCGGGTTTCTAGAACCTTGTGCTGCATTGTAGAAAATAGTTTCTATTGCTTCTGCCGTTTTTGGATTTCCTTGCTTTTGTAATAAAACGGTGTAACTGTCTAATAGTTCATGTAATGAACAATATTCATAACCTGTATGGGTTGCATCTGCACTTCTTTCAGCAATCCATTCATCTCCTATAGGGCCACCAGTTAGAGTTGTAGCTTGTACAATTCTTTGAATGTAAATTTCTAGTGCTTTTTGTAATTCAGAATTATTAGCAGCGTAAGTAGCAACTAATAAAGGACGTAAATGCTCGTAAGTATGCACACCATGTGATTGTAGCTTGTAGTTTGGATTTAAAATATTATTTAATTGAACATCTTTTTCGGATTGATAGGTTTTGCTAAAATCTAAAAATAAAAATAGGGCATAGTCTGCATATTTTGTATCACCTGTGATTTGATACATTTTATCTAAAACATCGGTAAACGTTAATCCATGTGAAACACCTCCATTAAAAGCTTTGCCTGATAAAAATGGACTTGACTTACCTATTGGATAATTTGTCATTACATTATCTACAGCTTTCACAATAGCATCCCATACTTTTTTGTCTTTTGAATACTCATAATACGCCAGTAAACCACGATACATAGTGGCTTTTGACCATAATTCACCATTTTCTGAATTGAATTTATACCGTAATTCTTTATCGTAAATACCTATATAGCCATCTTCATCTTGCGATTTCAAAACTTTTTGAACATATTGTTTTGCTTTTTTAAGTCCTGCTTTGTCATTCAATAGGATTACATTTCGAATGTAGCCATCCCACCAATTGGATTGTGTCTCACTGTTCCACCATTTGTATTGATCGCTTCCTTCTGCATCTCCTTCTTTATTGTTCCCTAAATCTTTAATCGTACTGTTTTTATGCAATCTACCTGAGCTGTAAATAGGATCGTTGATTAAGTCAGGGACCAATTTATCTAGGTTGCCCACAAAACCATCAACATCTTTTTGCATTTGTGTTTTCAGCCAACCGGTTGGTTTTATGCTTCCAAAAGGTAGTATTTGATATTTTTCAGCCACTTTATTTTGGTTTTGACCATGTAATATCAAAGAGAATAAAGTCAAAATTAGTAGTGCTTTATGTGTTTTTTTCATAATCAGTATTGATTTGTCATTTGAAAATTAAGTGTTCCACCATTTATAATATCCGAATAGTTTATAATTGGTTTACTTAATTCTATATTGTTTAGTTTTTGAGTGTTTGAATAACTATTATCTTCAGAAAAATTAGATGTACTTATAGTAAATTTTTTATTATTTTTTAAATGGATTGTAGCGTTTTTAACTTGAGGCACTCCCAAAACAAACTCGCTATTTGCTGGATTTACAGGATAAAATCCTAATGAAGATAAAATATACCAAGCACTCATTTGACCGCAATCGTCGTTACCTATCATTCCATTTGGTGTATTGTTGTGAAATTCGTTGATGATTTTATGAATGTATTTTTGTCCCACTTTTGGTGTATCTGAAAAAGCATATAAATACACTATATGATGACTCGGTTCGTTACCATGAGCATATTGCCCAATCATGGCTTCTTGTCCTAAAAATTTATTTGGATTGATACTTTCAATGGTGAAAAAATCATTTAGTTTTTTGGTGAAAGCCGATGTTCCACCCAATAGATTTTTCATACCCTCTACATCATATTGCGCTGGAGTCCAAAAGTATTGCCAAGCATTTGCTTCGGTATAATCACCCGGATTGTTCATGGGTGAGGTAGCTGTTAAAGGGTCAAATGGCGTTCTCCAATTGCCTTTGGTATCTTTTCCTCGAAAGAGTTGGGTTGATGTATCAAATAGATTTTTGTAGAAATTAGCTCTTTTGGTGAAACTTGAATAGGTTTCTTTATCGTTCAATTTTTCAGCCATTTCCGCTATACACCAATCGTCATAACCACTTTCTAAAGTTCTTGAAACGGCTTCATTATCTAATTTATCAAAGGGATAGTAGCCATATTGATTATACAATTCCCAATCGGAATTAATGTGACTTTTGGTTGAAGTTTCAATCATGGCTTTGAGTGCTTCGTCTTTATCAAAATCCTTAAAGCCATTGGTGTAAGCCGATAAAATCATCGGTATTGCGTGATTACCAATCATACAATAATTATCTTGTCCCCAAGCCGTCCAAATAGGTAAAAACCCAGCTGCTTTATGATGCAATAATAAGGTATTTATAATTCCATCAATTTTTTCAGGCGCAATAATTTGCAACAACGGGAAAGCGCCTCTGTAAATATCCCAAATCGATAGAGTGGAGTAGTATTCCTTATTTGGTGCATTATTGATTGCATCATTAGCGCCGCGATATTTTCCATCTACATCAGCAATATTTGAAGGTTGTAACAATAAATGGTACAGCGAAGTATAGAAGATTTCTTTTTGTTTTTGAGGTGCTTCAATGTCAATTCGGTTGAGATAATCATTCCAAACTATCTCGGCATTTAGGTTTACTTTTTCAAAGTTCCAATGGGGTATCTCAGATTTCAAGTTCAATTGTGCCCCTTCAACACTAACTGTAGATAATGCAATTTTCGTAAGTAAAATTTTATTATCAGCTAATTCAAAATTAATATTAAATAGGGGTGCATTTTGCTTTTTTTCTTTCGGAAGCTCTTGTATTGCAGAAAAAGGGGTATCAAAATGTATACTAAAAAAATATTTTTTGGTTACCCAACCTTTGGTTTTACAATACCCTGAAATCGTTGTGTTGTTTTCAATTTTAATGTCATTCTCTAACACCAAACTATCGTTTAGAAATTGGATACCGTGTTGAAAATCTAACAACAATTGTGCTTCTTTGTCAGGATAAGTATACTTGTGGAATGCAACTCGTTCTGAACACGTTAATTCTACTTTAATTCCATCTTTCTTAGTTAAAGTATAATAACCAACACTCGCTTTTTCGGACTCTTTATGATAACTGTTTTTGTATTTTATTTTATTTTGATTGAATGGTAATAATAGGATATTACCCATTTCGCCAATTCCTGTACCACTAAAACGCATTTGAGAAAAACCTAAAAGTAATGTGTCTTTGTATTGATAACCGCTCGTGTGGTTCCAACCTTCAATTGAATTGTCAGGTCCTGGTTGCACCATTCCAAAAGGCATTGAAGGCCCTGGAAACGTATGGCCTGTTCCATCAGTTCCTATAAAAGTATTTACAAACTTAGAATTGTTTTGAGCATTTACATTTAGAATTGTAAGCAAAAACAATACACAATAAACGGTTCTTTTTATTTCCATAAAGTATCCATTTCTTCAAGAGTTTTATTCTTGGTTTCAGGCACTTTTTTCCAAACAAAAAATAAAGAAAATAAGCAAATTACAGAAAACAAGTAAAATGGAAATGCGCCATTAAAATGATCTTTCAACCATTGGTTTTCTACTAAAGTAGGGAAAAATTGAGTTACTACAAAATTTGCCACCCATTGAATGAAAACACTAATCGCCAAAGCTAAACTTCTTATTTTAGTTGGGAAAATTTCAGACAATAGTACCCATACGATTGGACCCCAAGAAATACTAAAAGCACCCATAAATAGCAGTAAGAATGGTAATACCCAATTGCCAACAGCATCAAAATAAATGAAAAGACCAACAGCAGCTAAGGCAATGGTCATACCGATAGAACCGATGTAAAGCAGTGGTTTTCTACCCATTTTATCTACTAATTTAATGGCAAACAAAGTGAAAATTAAATTCACAACACCCAGAATACTGGTCTCTAACAGCGAAACATCGGTAGAACTTCCTAAGCTTTTAAAGATTTCTGGAGCATAATACAATATGGCATTAATTCCGGTTAATTGCTGTAAAATAGAAAGTCCGATACCAACAAAAAGTGCTTTTTTAAACATTGGACTACCTAAATTTTTCCACTGATTTTTTTCTTCCTGATGTAATGAATTTTCAATTTCAGATTGAACTTGAGCTACCTCTTCAGCTGTATTTAATTTTTGAAGAACTGCAATTGCTTTACTGGTTTCGCCTTTTTGAAATAACCATCTAGGACTTTCTGGAATTAGAAAAATAAAGAGTAGAAATAGGATCGAAGGAATAATTTCAGAGCCAAACATCCATCGCCAACCGATATTCAAATTCCAATTGGCATCACCCTGTAAGGCAATAAAATAATTTACAAAATATACCACCACAATACCAATTACAATCGCCAGTTGATAATTTCCTACTAAGGCACCGCGTCTTTTAGGCGGTGCAATTTCGGCAATATACATAGGTACAACCATCGAGGCAATTCCAACACCAATTCCACCAACAATACGAAATAGTACAAACATCGTAAACGAATTAGGGAAAGCCGTTCCGACAGAATTTAGAATAAAAAGTATTGCTGTAATGAGCATAGTTACTTTTCGTCCAAACGTATCACTTAAAAAATCGGAGAAAAAAGCACCAATTAAACAACCCACCAATGCGCTAGAAATTGCCCAACCTGTTTCAACAGGTGATAAATGAAAAAATTCGGTCAAATTTCCTATAGCACCAGATATAACGGCTGTATCATATCCAAATAATAAGCCACCCAATGCGGCGCTTAATGCGATAAAAAGAATGTAGTTTTTGTTATTTTTAGCCATATGATTTAAAGATTTTGTTGTAAATAGTTTTTCATTTGAAGGTTTATTTCCCATTGATTAGAAAGCGGTTTCTTAGTAAATGGTTCTTGAGGCATATAGGGAAAAGGTCCAAACTCTGGAGTAATGGTAAAAATTGCACTTTTTTTATTCTTTTGAATAGCTATAATTTCTTTCCACCAACTTAAATACTGTTCTAAATAGGTTTTCCATTCTGGTGCAAAAGGATTGTTTACTTGTGGACTTTGTTCAAAACCAATGCGTGCATGAATGTGTTTAATATTTGGGTATATTTTAGAAAGCAAATCGTATTGATCGTGTAAATTACTTTCCGAAACTACATAAAAATGTGAAAAATCGGCTATTAAATTTATTTTTGGAAATATATCCAAGTAACTAACTAATGTTTTTAAATGAAATGAAAACCGCCCTCGATGAATTTCGTGCCAAATAGGTATTCCAGAAACTCGTGTAAGTTGATTACAGATTTCAATGATTTTACAATTATCACTAAAATCAAAAAAATCTTTTCCTGTGTGAGAATTAATATAATTTGGTTTTAGTTGGATTAAAAATTCTAAACGTTGTGTAATTCTATCAATATATTCGTTAACTGTTTCTTTTTTATTTGGCAGCACTTGTTGGGCTATGAAAATAAAATTAGGGTTTATAGTATTTCTGATGCGTTCTAATTCAGCATTAAATTCCGCAATAAAATGTTTATCATCAGGAAAATTAATTTCTACGCCATCGTAGTCATTTTCAACCACATTTGATAGAAATTGTTTTGCTGAAAGATGTTCACAACCCCAAAAAGTACAGATGTATTTGATTTCCATATTATTCACTATATAATACAGGATTAATGGGCGAATTAATTATTTCACCCACTTTAGAACCCGGACACCATGTATTCCAATCGTGAATCTGATTTTGATTTTCAGGATTTTTTAATTTCATATCTTTATCCATATAAATTATAGTCATTACTTTTCGCATTTCGTTGGTGACATTTGCACCTGCACGATGAAAAACCCAACCCGAATGAAAGCTAATTTCACCAATATCAAATGGTTCAATCACATGTTTAAAATCGGTTACACGTAATTTTTTTTGAATCAATTCTTCACTTTCATCACCAATTTCTAACTCGCGTCCTTCTACTATTGCATGACTCCCTGCACTAAATTCTATCGGTCCCATTTCAAGAGGTGTAGCTTGTAATGGAATCCAAGCCGTTACCGTTTTATCAGTTTCCAATGGCCAATAATACTGATCGGCGTGCCAAGGTGTAATGCCACCTCCAGCTTCTTTAAATAAAGCTTGGTCATGGTATAATCGAACACCATTAACTTGCATCAAATCCGATGCTATTTTTGCAATACGTTTACTGAAAATTAGATCCTTAACAACTTCATTTTCTAACCATAAATTGAACAATTGTAAAAATGCTTTTCCATAAGTTGTTCTTTCTTCAAGTGCCGTTTGCTCTTGATTCATGATATTTACTTGCTTGGTAATCGCTTCATTGAAGAAATCAACTGTTTCTTGATTTAGCACTTCTTTCAATTTGATGTATCGATTTTTTTGGTAAAAATCAATTTGTTCTAAAGTCAATGAATACGGTTCTTTAAGAAATTCTGATATTGATTGCATTGTGTATTGATTTAAAAGTAAATTATTTTATAAAAGTTAATATTCAAAATTATTTAAACTTGTTTGTTTGATTTAACATAAAATTGTTAATTTGTAACACTATATTGAATTTTATTTATTCATTTTTATGTTATAATGTCAATTTATTGTTATGAAAGCTATTTTAGAAGATATCAAATCAAATAAAGGAACATCAAGTTTTCATGCTTTTCGGTATCAAGTTCCCTATTTTCAATTTAAATGGC
>NZ_JBILKB010000094.1:0-6087 GCF_044376915.1 Flavobacterium sp. | reverse complement strand
TCAACTTTGTTTGCTTTTTCATCCAACCAAGCGGCTAATTTAGCATCTGCTTGTTCTTGAGTTAAAGCACCTTTGCGAACTCCACCGTCTAAATGGTGCTTTAATAAAGCTCCTTTGTACGATAAAATGGCTTTAGCCGTATCGGTAGGTTGTGCTCCATTGTGTAACCACTGTACTGCACTTTCTAAGTTTAATTCAATAGTTGCTGGATTAGTGTTTGGATTGTAAGTTCCGATTTTTTCTAAGAATTTACCATCTCTTTTTGATCTTGCATCTGCTGCAACAACCCAATAAAAAGGTTTCCCTTTTTTTCCGTGTCTTTGTAATCTAATTTTTACTGACATAATCTTGTGATTAATTTAAGGTACTCGACCTTGGTTATTTAAGGGTGCAAATATATAAAACTTTGTAATACAAATATAATAAGTGGTTAAAAATATTTTTTCTGCTATTATGTTTTTGTTTGGATAAAAAACTTATTTTTGTTTCCTACATATTAATTTAGAATATTTGTGATGAAAAAAATACTTTCTATACTCGCTATTGTGGCTTTATTTAGTTCATGTGAACAAGATATTCAAACCAATACGCCTGGTTTTCAAGCCCAATTGAATGATGTGCATTGGAGAGCTAATGAAGCAAGAGTAGCTGTAGATGCAAATGGAGGAATGACCATCACGGCTTATACTTCATATGAAACAGTAGAATTGAAAACAGCTGCAACGACACCTGGAACGTATTTATTGGGCACACAAAATGCCGGTAATTTTGCCACCTATACGTCATCAGGTAATGCGTTAAGTAGTTTTGTAGGAATATTTGATACTCGTGTTGTAGCCGGACCAGCTTATAAATTATCTAGTGTACTAACTGCAGGAACTGGATATACAAGTGCTGCAGCTGCACATACTAGTGGAGGTTCAGGATCCGGACTTCGACTGGCATTAACTACCTTGTCTGGAGTAGTTACTAAAGCCACTTTGGTTTCTAGAGGATTGGGATATGTAGCGGGTGATGTTATTACCATCTTAGGAGGCAATAATAATGCAACCCTACGCATTGAAAATGTACAACAAAGTAATGGTGAAATTACGATTACAGATGCTTCTGGGGGATTATTCACAGGGACTTTCAAACTGAATGCTACGAATGCAGAAGGTGAAATAGTTACGTTTTCTGAAGGAAATTTTTATAAAGTACCTCTTGGACAATAAATCATGTCAAATAAAAATACAAAAAAACCATTTGAAGACATTCAAATGGTTTTTTTGTTAATAACTAAAATTGGCCAATTTGTGCAATAACTGTATTTTTGAAAACAGTAATTGGTAATTCTAAAATGCGAATTACACACCATTAATCATTCGTTACATGTATTTAATTTTCGATACCGAGACTACCGGTTTGCCTAGAAGTTGGTCTGCACCTATTACAGATACAGACAATTGGCCTCGTTGTATACAAATTGCATGGCAACTGCATGATGATATGGGGAATTTGATCGAGCACCAAGATTTTTTGATCAAGCCCGAAGGATTTAATATTCCATATGATGCCGAAAGAATTCACGGTATTTCAACCGAATTAGCCATCGAACAAGGGTTTCTTTTGTCGGAAGTATTGGAAAAATTTAATATTGCGTTATCCAAAACAAAATTTATTGTAGGACAAAATGTGGGGTTTGATGTAAATATTATGGGGTGTGAGTTCCATCGTATGGACATCGGTACGGATTTGTCGAAAATGCCGGTTTTAGATACATGTACCGAAATCACGGCCAACTTATTAAAATTACCAGGTGGTCGTGGAGGAAGATTCAAATTACCAACATTAACCGAATTACATCAATATCTTTTCAATCAGCCTTTTGCAGAAGCGCATAATGCAACTGCCGATGTAGAAGCCACAACGCGCTGTTTTTTGGAGCTGATCAAAAGAGAGGTTTTCACTAAAGAAGAACTCGACGTTGCTCCCGAATATTTTAGAAGTTTCCGAGAAAGAAATTTAGGGGAAATCCAATTGATTGGATTGCACCACATCAATTTAAAACAAGCTTCAGAAGCCATTCGTTCCCGATTAAAAAAAGAGGAGCAACAAGAAATTCAAACCACCATTTCGGCTACGGTAAAATCGGATTTAAAAGAAGCAGCATTTGCTCATTTACACAATCATACGCAATTTTCAGTATTGCAGTCGACTATTGCGGTAAATGATTTGGTTAAAGTAACAGCAAAATATAACATGCCAGCTGTTGCCATGACAGATACCGGTAATATGATGGGAGCCTTTCATTTTGTAAGCGCTGTCATGAACCACAACAAAGTAGCTAAAGCTAAAATAGAAGCCGAAATTGCATCAGGAGAAGTCCCCACAGAAACCGAAATTAAACCACTAGTAGGTTGCGAATTCAATATCTGCGACGATCATAAAGATAAAACCAAGAAAGACAACGGCTATCAATTGGTATTATTGGCAAAAAATAAAAAAGGCTATCATAATTTAGCCAAAATGTCTTCCATTGCATACACAGAAGGGTTTTACTATGTGCCGCGTATCGATCGAAAAATTGTAGAAAAGTATAAAGAAGATATCATCGTTTTGTCGGGTAATTTATATGGTGAAATTCCGAGTAAAATTTTAAATGTAGGAGAAAGTCAAGCCGAAGAGGCTCTTATTTGGTGGAAAGAGCAATTTGGGTCTGATTTCTATTTGGAAGTCATGCGCCACAAACAAGAAGATGAAAATCGGGTAAATCAAACTTTAATTGCTTTTGCAAAAAAGCACCAAGTGAAATTGATCGCTACCAATAATACCTACTACGTCAACAAAGAAGACGCCAATGTACATGATATTTTATTGTGTGTAAAAGAAGGAGAAAAGCAAGCAACTCCTATAGGTCGGGGTAGAGGGTATCGTTATGGATTACCCAATCAAGAATATTATTTCAAATCGGGCGACGAAATGAAGCAGCTTTTTGCCGATTTACCCGAAGCAATCATTAATATTCAGGAAATTATCGATAAAGTTGAAGCTTATTCACTCTACAGAGATGTATTACTTCCTAAGTTTAAAATTCCCGATGAGTTTGAAGTTCCAGCAGATCTAGAAGATGGAGGGGTTAGGGGCGAAAACGACTATTTACGATATTTAACCTTTAAAGGTGCCGAAAAAAGATATCCTGAGTTGACGGATGCAATTAAAGAACGCTTAGATTTTGAGTTGCTTACCATAGCAAATTCTGGATATCCTGGGTATTTCTTAATTGTTCAAGATTTTATTGCTGAAGCCCGTAAAATGGATGTTTCTGTCGGTCCTGGCAGGGGTTCCGCTGCAGGTTCCGCCGTAGCCTATTGTTTAGGAATTACCAATATTGACCCCATTAAATATGATTTGCTTTTTGAGCGTTTCTTAAATCCAGATCGTGTTTCTATGCCCGATATCGATATCGATTTTGATGATGAAGGCCGCGGACGTGTCATGGATTATGTGATAAACAAATACGGATCCAATCAAGTAGCGCAAATTATTACTTATGGTAAAATGGCTACGAAGTCGGCAATTAGAGACACTGCTAGGGTATTGGATTTGCCACTTTTTGAAGCCGATCGAATTGCTAAATTGATTCCAGGGATGATGCCATCCAAATGGAATTTGGCGCGTTTCTTAGCCGAAGATGAGAGTGAAGTTAAAAAAGCATTGCGTTCTGAAGAATTTGACAAAGTCAAAGAACTCATTGAGATTGCTCATTCCGAAGATCTTGCCGGAGAAACCATACAACAAGCCAAAGTATTGGAAGGTTCTATGAGAAATACTGGTATTCACGCGTGTGGTGTAATCATTACACCTAGTGATATTACAAATTTTGTTCCCGTAACCACGGCAAAAGATTCGGATTTGTATGTTACCCAGTTTGATAACTCAGTTGCCGAAAGCGCTGGCTTGTTAAAAATGGACTTCTTAGGATTAAAAACCTTAACCTTAATTAAAGACACGGTTAAATTGGTGAAATATCGTTTGGGCATCGAATTAGATCCCGATAATTTTCCAATTGACGATACAAAAACCTATGAGCTGTTTCAAAGAGGTGAGACCGTTGGGGTTTTCCAATACGAGTCACCCGGAATGCAAAAGTACATGAAGGACTTAAAGCCAACTGTATTTGCCGATTTGATTGCCATGAATGCTTTATATCGTCCGGGGCCTTTAGAATATATACCTTCTTTCGTTCGAAGAAAAAACGGCGAAGAAGAAATAAAATACGATTTAGAAGCCTGTGAAGAATACTTAGCAGAAACCTACGGAATTACCGTATATCAAGAGCAGGTAATGCTTTTGTCTCAATCATTAGCTGGATTTACAAAAGGTGATGCCGATGTACTTCGTAAAGCAATGGGTAAAAAAGACAAACCAGTATTGGATAAAATGAAGCCTAAATTCATCGAGCAAGCAGCAGAAAAGGGTCATGATCCAATAATTTTAGAAAAAATTTGGAAAGACTGGGAAGCGTTTGCTAGTTATGCGTTCAATAAATCGCACTCTACTTGTTATGCTTGGATTGCCTACCAAACTGCATATTTGAAAGCACATTATCCCGCAGAATATATGGCAGCAGTACTTTCTAATAACATGAACGATATCAAACAAGTTTCGTTCTTTATGGAAGAATGTAAACGCATGGGATTGGCCGTTTTAGGTCCCGATGTAAATGAATCCTTTTATAAATTTACGGTGAATGAAAACTATGCCGTTCGTTTTGGAATGGGAGCTGTAAAAGGTGTTGGAGCAGGCGCAGTACAAACCATAGTTGAGCGTAGAAAAGACGGTAATTATAAATCTATTTTTGATTTGGCCAAGCGCATCGATTTGCGTGCTGCGAATAAAAAAGCCTTTGAAAATTTAGCCTTAGCAGGTGGTTTTGACGGTTTTTCCGAAACCCACCGGGCCCAATATTTTCACCATGATGGCGACGGAATTACCTTTTTAGAGAAAGCCATTCGCTATGGTTCAAAATTTCAGGAAAACGAAAATTCGTCTCAAGTGAGTTTGTTTGGCGATGCATCGGAAGTGCAAATTGCAGAGCCGGTAGTGCCGCCATGCGATGATTGGAGTACCATGGAAAAATTAGCCAAAGAAAAAGAAGTGGTAGGAATTTATATTTCGGGACATCCTTTAGACGATTACAAATTTGAAATGAAATATTTTTGTAACGCCAAATTGGAATCGCTTAAAAATCTACCACAACATTTAGGGAAAAACTTATCCTTCGGTGGAATTGTAACCAATGTTCAGCATCGTACTGCAAAAAACGGCAAGGGTTGGGCTACTTTTGCACTTGAGGGTTATGACGAAAGTTTTGAGTTTCGAATTTTTGACGAAGAATATTTAAAATACCGCCATTTTTTATTACAAAATCAATTTGTGTATTTCAAAATAAACGTTAAAGAAGGCTGGGTCAACCGAGAAACTGGTAAAAAATCAGATCCTCGCATTCAATTTATGGATGCTAAAATGTTAGCCGATGTATTGCCGTCATTTGCTAAAAAATTAATCATTCATTTGGACATTAAAGAGTTAAATATGCCTTTTGTAACGGAACTCAATACGCTTTTTATGGGCCACAAAGGCGATCATACGGTAACTTTTGAAGTGATGGAATTGGAACGCATCAAAAAAGCAATTGAAATGAGTCCGGTTGGTATAGATGAAGAAATGGAGCCAACCGATGAGGTGGAAGGAGATGAAGAAATGGATTTAGCCATTCCTGTTGAGAAAGAAGAAATTGTTGTAAAAACAAAACTAACCATGCCGAGTCGGAAATTGAAAGTGAAAATCTCTTCAGAATTACTTCAAGAACTGGATAAAATGCAGGTGAGTTTTAAACTCAATTAAAGCATAAGAAATGGCAATGGCTGTATAATTAAAACTAATTTTATTTCGCATCATCTTTGATAATAAATTCTTAAATTTGCAATTCAATTAATAATAAAATAAAGAACATATGGCATTAGCAATAACAGATGCTACTTTTGATGAAGTAGTATTGAAATCAGACAAACCAGTAGTAGTAGATTTTTGGGCAGCTTGGTG
>NZ_JBILKB010000037.1:0-19032 GCF_044376915.1 Flavobacterium sp. | reverse complement strand
CCCATTATTATTACACCCTTTTGGTGCACCACCATCAGTGGTTGAACAGTTTGTACATGCCATAATTTAAATATATAGTGATTGCCCTTTGTGGACTACGTTTCAAAACGTTTTTGAGCGTAAAGATATTGAATTTTTGTTGAATCTTTCAAATTCAATAGTGGAAGTTTATCCAAAATAAAAAAACCTATCTCGTAGTAAAACGAAATAGGTTAGATTCTAGTATTTAAAATAGTGGTAAGAACTAATTTTAGGTTCCTAATTTATAAAGTCTGTCGGATAATCGTACCCTAAAAGGGACTTCAAACGTGACTTTATCACCAATTTTAGCGCTCGTGTTTTCAGTTCCATTGACCAGCATTTTTTCTAAAACCAATTCTTGATTTCCGGTAGTTGGACCCGAAATTAAGATTTTTTCTCCAAGGTTTAATTCATTGTTTTCAATGATAAAAAGACCCACTTGTGCTTTGACATAAAAATGTTCGGCTTTTCCAACAAGGGTTTTCTTTATTTTAATCTTTTGACGGATATCGGTTGTTTTTGAGGCTAATGCCAAAGGTGTATCCGAGAGTTCACCCGAATGTTTGAACTTCAATTTTTCAGATTTTCCTTTCCGGAATACTTTATTTCCAACTTGTTTTCCTCGACGTAGTTTTACTTGTTCTGCTAGTGGCAAATGAGTGATTTCCAAGCATTCGTTAGAGCAACAATTTTCCATAGCGGCCTTACAATCGTCGCATTGAATGAACAACAAATGGCAACCGTCATTTAAACAATTGGTGTGGTTGTCACACGGTTTACCACACTGATGGCATTGCGAAACGATATCGTCTGTAATGCGTTCGCCCAAGCGGTGATCAAACACAAAGTTTTTCCCTATGAATTTACTTTCCAGGTTTTCTTCTTTGATTTGTTTGGCATAATTGATGATTCCGCCTTCTAATTGGAAAACGTTCTTAAATCCTTGGTGCTTGAAATAGGCCGATGCTTTTTCGCAACGAATACCGCCCGTACAATACATGACCAAGTTTTTATCTTCTTTAAAATTTTGTAATTGCTCGTTAATAATAGGCAAACTTTCTCTAAAAGTCTCCACATCAGGCGTGATGGCGCCTTTAAAATGGCCAATTTCACTTTCGTAGTGGTTCCTAAAATCCACTACAATCGTGTTGGGATCTTCTAAAATTTGGTTGAATTCCTTAGCTTTTAAGTGAACGCCAATATTAGTAACATCAAACGTTTCATCGTTCAAACCGTCGGCCACAATTTTATCGCGTACTTTTACGGTCAATTTTAAAAACGAATGATCGTCGTGTTCAACAGCCACATTCAAACGAATGCCACGCATAAAAGAATACACTTCTAAAGTTTCACGAAAGGCTTCAAAGTTTTCGGCAGGGACCGACATTTGTGCGTTGATTCCTTCTTTGGCAACATAGGTGCGGCCCAAGGCGTCCAAGGCATTCCAAGCGATAAATAAATCGTCTCTAAATTTTTTAGGCTCTTCAATTTTGGCATACGCATAGAAAGACAACGTAAAGCGTTGTTTGCCCGCTTGATCAATAAGCTCGGCTCGTTCTTCTGCGCTTAAGGTGTTATACAGTTGCATGCTATAAACGTTTAAGTGAGAAATAGTTTGTGATAATTACGAAATCTAAATGGAAGAATTCGGTTACAAATATAGAAATTTTGAATAAAAATTTGTGTTTTTATATAAAGCAAAAACATATTAACAATTTTTGGAACAAATAAAAAAAGCTGTATTTTTACGAAAAATAATCTATTATGAGTGCAGATAAAGAAGCCAAATTAAAAGCCTTACAATTAACGTTAGACAAATTGGACAAAACCTATGGTAAAGGAGCCGTAATGAAACTAGGCGATAGCGCCGTTGAAGAAATTGAATCGATTTCTTCGGGTTCATTAGGAGTAGACTTAGCTTTAGGTGTGAACGGATACCCAAGAGGTAGAGTCATTGAAATTTATGGGCCAGAATCATCTGGTAAAACTACGTTAACCTTACACGCCATTGCTGAAGCTCAAAAAGCAGGTGGAATTGCAGCATTTATTGATGCTGAACATGCTTTCGATCGTTTTTATGCCGAAAAATTAGGAGTTGATATTGATAATTTAATCATTTCACAACCTGATAACGGAGAGCAAGCGCTTGAAATTGCAGAAAGTTTAATTCGTTCTGGAGCCGTAGACATTGTTGTCATTGACTCTGTTGCAGCTTTAACGCCTAAAAGCGAAATTGAAGGCGACATGGGAGATAGCAAAATGGGATTGCATGCTCGGTTGATGTCTCAAGCATTGAGAAAATTAACAGGGACCATTCACAAAACCAATTGTACGGTATTCTTCATCAACCAGTTGCGTGATAAAATTGGCGTGATGTTTGGAAGTCCAGAAACCACAACGGGTGGAAATGCGTTGAAATTTTATGCTTCGGTGCGAATTGATATTAGAAAATCGACTCAAATTAAAGACGGAGACAACGTATTAGGAAATAGAACCAAAGTTAAAATTGTTAAAAATAAAGTGGCACCACCTTTTAGAACGGCAGAATTTGACATCATGTATGGCGAAGGAATTTCTAAAGTAGGTGAAGTACTTGACTTAGCTGTTGAATTTGAAATCATCAAAAAAAGTGGCTCATGGTTCAGTTATGGTGAAACCAAATTAGGACAAGGTAGAGACGCTGTTAAAGTGATGATAAAAGACAATCCGGAATTAATGGACGAACTGGAAATGAAAATTAAGGAAACCATTAAAGAAAATAATGCATAAATAAAAAATCACGCCTAGAGCGTGATTTTTTTTATTCGTCGTTTTCCAATTCAAAGGCAATGCTTATTCTTGTTTGCTGTTTCAATTCATTTTTATCGTTCAAAGTTTTTCCTTTTGTAGGAATGATAGGTAAAATTTTTGCACGCATTTTCCCTGGGCTTCCACTAAAAAAAGTATAGGAAAATCGTTTCTTATTGTCAAAAAACACCATGGGTACAATCGGTAATTGGTGTTCGATTGCAATACGAAAAGCGCCGTCTTTAAATTCGTCCAAGACAATATGTTCTTCAGGCACGCCGCCTTCGGGAAATATACAAATACTTAGGCCCTGTAGTATTCTTTTTTGGGCCCGTTCAAAAACTTGAAAGCGACTTCTGCTGTTGCTTCGGTCGACTAAAATGCATACGCGTTTGTATATAAACCCAAAAATTGGAATTTGGGCCAACTCTTTTTTACCTACAAAAACAAACGGATGGTTTTTTACCAAAACCAGCATCAGCATGATGTCGGTCATTGAGGTGTGATTGGCGACCAATACATAACTTTTTCCTTCCTCAAAAACATCCTGACCACTAATTTTATAGTTAAACCCCATTCCAATCAAAATAATTTTTGCCCAAATGCGAGCAATTTTAAAAAACAAAGGATACGTTTTTTCGCTTAGTATTGTGGCGAAGATTACTGGGAAAAAGAGTACAATTGGAACAAACACCAACACATAATACCAAATACGGTAGAGTAAATAAAGTGGGTATTTTATCATTTCGGTTCGTTTGTAATTTATTGCCTTCCAAAAGTAATCATTTTAATAAAATCCAACGCTTTTTACTTTTCGGTTTTTACTTTACATTTGCAATTCAGAATACTAATTAATTCGCTTTGCGAATAACGTTGCAAAACAAATAAACAATGGCAAAAATATTAACAGGAATTCAAAGTACTGGAACACCACACTTAGGTAATTTATTAGGCGCAATTTTACCTGCTATTCAAATGGCAAATAATCCTGCGAATGAATCATTTTTATTTATTGCCGATTTGCATTCCATTACCCAAATTAAAAATGGAGCCGAACTCAAACAAAACACCTACAGCACAGCTGCTGCATGGCTGGCTTGTGGATTGGACACCAATAAAGCAGTATTTTATAGACAATCCGATGTGCCACAAACGGCAGAATTGTCTTGGTATTTGAGCTGTTTTTTTCCGTTCCAACGGTTAACTTTGGCCCATTCTTTTAAAGATAAAGCCGACCGACTAGAGGATGTTAATGCAGGTTTGTTTACGTATCCGATGCTTATGGCTGCTGATATTTTATTATATGACGCCGAAATTGTTCCGGTAGGAAAAGATCAAATGCAACATTTAGAAATTACCCGTGATGTAGCTTCGAGATTTAATCACCAAATGGGAGAAACATTTGTCTTGCCTGAGGGAAAAACAAGCGAAGACACCATGTTAATTCCAGGAACTGATGGACAAAAAATGAGCAAGTCTCGAAATAATATTATCAATATATTTTTAGACGATAAAGCCTTATTGAAACAAATAAAGGCTGTTGAAACCGACAGTACACCGCTTGAAGAACCCAAAAATCCGGATACTTGTAATGTATTTGCATTGTATAAATTATTGGCCAGTGCTGAACAAGTGGCCGAACTGCGTACCAAATACGAAGCTGGAAATTTTGGCTATGGCCATGCCAAACAAGCGCTTTTTGATTTGATCGTTGAAAAATTTGCCTCGGAAAGAGAAAAATACAATTACTACATCAATAATCTAGGAGCGCTAGATACATTATTACAAGAAGGTGCTGCCAAAGCCAGTTGTGTTGCAAACGGTGTGTTGCAAAGAGTTAGAAAGAAGTTGGGCTACGAATAATTTATTACCCTTAATTTCACGAATCGCTGAAACAAGTTTGGCTTTAGTAATCGCCTATCAAACCACCTCAAATATTTTGCCGGGTAAAGGTCTTATTAGCCCTTTTAATTCCATATTCAACAAGAGAGAAGACAGTTTGTAAATGGGTAAATTGCACGTTAACGCTAGGATGTCAATAGCTTCTTTCCCTGCTTTTTGTAGGGCATCATAAATGGTTTGCTCTTCTGCTGTCAATGAAACGAAAAGTTGTTTTTGTATGGCTTTCTGATTATTTTTTGTCGCTGTTGGAAGTTCCCAATTCAATAAGTATATTAAATCTGCTGCCGAAGTAAGCAAATTAGCACGCTGCGTTTTGATCAACTGATTACATCCTTGGCTGTACTTATCTGTAGTTCTTCCGGGAACCGCAAACACATCTCGGTTGTAATCATTGGCCAAATTTGCAGTGACTAATGATCCTCCTTTTTCGGCACTTTCAATTACAATAGTGGCTTCGCTCATGCCGGCCACAATGCGATTGCGTTTGATAAAATTTTCTTTATCGGGCTGGCTGCTGCTCCAAAATTCGGTAATAAAGCCGCCGTTTTGTTCCATATTTACGATGTACTTTTTATGTGTCTTGGGATATATTTGATTCAAGCCGTGAGCCAATACACCTATCGTTTGCAAACCACAATCCATCGCCATTTGATGGGCATAAATATCTACACCATAGGCAAAACCACTCACAATTATGGGTTCTAATGGTGCCAAATCTTCAATAAGTTTCTTTGTAACTTCAGCGCCATACGTGGTCATTTGGCGGGTCCCAACAATACTGATAATTTTTCGGTTTTGTAAAGCAACGGTGCCCGATTGAAATAAGAGCACTGGGCTATCGTAACAATGTTTTAAACGAAAAGGATACGCATCGTCTTGAAAATACAACGAGGTGATTTGTTCTTGAGAAAGAAATTGGAGTTCGGCTTCGGCTTTTGCAAACACCGCTTTGTCGTGAATGTTTTTGACAGCGGCAGCTCCAATGCCTTCAATTTTTTGAAGTTGGGTTTTTTTAGTAGCAAACACATTCTCGGCATTTCCGCAGTGATGAATGAGTTTTTTTGCGAGGACATCGCCTATTCCTTCTACTTGCAACAAGGCAAGGGTAAAATATAATTCTGTTGTATTCATGGCGTATAAAATTTGATTTGGCGTATATTTGAACTTCAAAAATACGAGTTTTAAGTTGCCTTTCAAAACAAAAGACAAATGGACGTCAAAAAAAGCAACTAATTTGATATCAATTGTTTAGAACAAAACTGAAATTGTTAATAATTTTTGTTGATAAAATTTTGAAATTCATCTTGATTATCTAACTTTGTTGTTATGCAGATAGAAAAACACATATCCGATTTATTATATCGTTATCAGTGCGTTACCGTTCCGGGTTTTGGTGCGTTTTTAACCGAAATCATCCCAGCGCATGTTACGAGAAGCGCCAGTTCGTTTTTTCCGCCTAAAAAGGTGGTTTCATTCAATGCGAATGTAAAAAATAACGATGGTTTATTGGCCAATCATGTGGCATTACAAGAAAAAATGTCTTATGAATTAGCCGTGATCAAAATTAACGAAGTGGTTAATGAATGGTCGTATTTGTTGCAAAATCGCAACCGTGTCGTTGTAAAAAACATTGGTGAAATTTCGGTTAATAACGAAATGAATTGGGTTTTTGAACCTGCAAACACGGTTAATTATTTGACCGATGCTTTTGGATTATCTTCCTTTGTTTCTCCTGAAATTACTCGAGAAGTATTACACCAACAAGTGGAAGCTTTAGAAGAAAGAGCGCCTATTATTTTTACACCACAACGAAAAAGAAATTATTCGTATTTGAAATATGCTGCTGTAATTACCTTAATGTTAGGGGCTGGAACTTTTGGATATAAAGTACATTATGACCAACAAATCATGGAACAAACCCTGATCGTTGAGAAAAAAGTACAAGAAAAAGTACAGCGGCAAATTCAAGAAGCTACCTTTGTGCTTTCCAATCCAATTCCATCTGTAGCACTTGCGTTGCCAGAAGAAAAACTACCGTATCATTTAGTGGCTGGCGCGTATAGAAGTGAAGAAAACGCCAATAAAGCGATTGCAGAATTGGTAGCGGCTGGTTTTGAAAAGGCTAAAATGTTGCCCATTAACAAACACGATTTGTATCCTGTAGTTTTTGCAAGTTTTAAAACATTAAAAGAAGCGCAAGCTGAGCGCAAGGCCATACAAAAATCACACAGTGCCGAAGCTTGGTTGTTGATTGACTAAGAATTACACCGCTATAAATACCTATGAAAATCCCATTTTTGGGATTTTTTTATGCTTTTTAATCTCGATTTCCGTAGTATCTTTGCAAAAAAAACAATGCAGCCAAAATTTCCATCAGAATCGGTAACCACTTTGACCGACTTAGTATTGCCTGGAGAAACCAATCCTTTGAACAACTTGTTTGGAGGCGAATTATTAGCGCGTATGGATCGTGCCGCCAGTATAACGGCCCGCAGACATTCCCGTAGAATTTGTGTAACCGCTTCGGTAAACCACGTGGCATTTAACAGAGCCATTCCCCTAGGAAGTGTGGTAACCGTAGAATCGAAAGTTTCGAGAACATTCAATACATCCATGGAAATCTTTATTGATGTATGGATTGAAGACCGCGAATCGGGAATTAAAAACAAAGCCAACGAAGCCATTTACACCTTTGTGGCAGTAGACGAAACCGGAAGACCCATTCCTGTGCCACCTATTGTTCCCGAAACCGAATTGGAAAAAGAACGCTTTGCTGCTGCTTTACGCAGAAAACAATTGAGTTTGGTCTTGGCCGGAAAAATGAAACCCCACGAAGCAACCGAATTAAAAGCGTTGTTCACAGAATAAAAAAGGAAAGCCTACTTTATGAGTAGGCTTTTTATTTAATTCGCATTTTCTAAAGCATATTCGGGATAGGTCTCATGAAGATATGCTTCTGCTTTTTTAGGGATTTCTATTACCATAATGTATTCGATCAGTAGCATTGAAACCAATAAAAAACTAATGCCAAAGACCCCTAATGCGTGTTCCATTAGTTTGTCGGAACGAAGTATGATATGAATCGGTAAATATATTAATCCGCATATGGAAGAACGGCCCAAAATAATTTCTTTTAACAGCCATTTTTTATGCGTCGCTGAATTTGGTTTTTTGTTTTTATTGGTAAAATAAATAATAGCGCCATAGAAACTTAGAATAATTATTCCAAAAGCCCCTAAAACTACTTCTGATTTATACAAAGTCACATTTAAAAGCGCGAAGGTTACTGCAACAAGAGTTGCTGTAAAAATGATTTTAGGGATGGTAAAAAAGGCTTTGAAATGTTTCCAAATAATTCCGTTGTATTTTTTATTTAAAGCTGATTGGCGTTTTTCTACTACGTCCATAAACCCAAACACACCAAACTTTTTGAATTCTTTTTGTAAAGCCTCTTCAAAGGATAGTTTTGGATGTTCTTGCCATTGCGCTTCAATAGCATTGGCCATATGGTCTACCAATTCCGATTGTAAATCGTACCACTCCACGTAATGTTGGCGCGTGAATAGATACAGCCGTTCTATTTGTTCGGGGGTGAGTTTCATTTTAACTGATATTTTTTTACAAATTGTTGGTGTTTCACGAAATAATATATCGTGAAGGGAAAATTAGCGATTACTAAAAAACCTATAAAATTTACATAAGTAAACGAACTTTTCAAAACAAAGAAATACGCAAACCCCAATAAAACAGGTAAATGAAAATAGTCAAAATGAAAACGATAGCTTGTTTTTGTTTTTTTTATATTCATGATTCGTCTTAAAAGAAAATAAACAATACCGCAAAATCCAACACCATAGTTGAAAAACGACTTCTTCTCGATTGGTAAAGAGGAAAAAAAGTAAATGCCAAATAAAGCCAATAATATAACCACTCCATAATGAAAAGCTACTTTGTTTTTAATTCTCTGAATTACAAAACTTGGAAACAAGCGTTCGTTACTAATTAACCAATATTTTTTTACTAGTAATTCTGATTCCCAAGCCTTGGCAGCTAATGGAAACGCTTCTTCAAAAGAAATTTCTTTGTGCTTCATAAATTCTTCTGTAGCAGTAGCCAAATGGTCTTTTACTTCTAGCTTGAAATCTAGAAAATCGAGTTGATGTTGCTCTAAAAAGCGGTCAATAAAATCTAGTTGTGTGTAGGTTAGTTTCATACCAATTTATATTTATTAATAAATTGTTGGTGTTTGTAAAAAGTGTAGAACAAAAATGGGGTTAGAATTAGCACAAGAGATAAACCCATATAGTTCATCACAAAAGAGCCTAGAAAAACTATATAAAATTGAAAAAGTAATACAAGATAAAAGTTTTGTTTGAATTGATAGAAATAACTTGTTTTTGTTTTTTGGAAATACATTATTAACCAAAAAATTAAAAAAACACCAAAAAAGGAGCTGTATAGGATTTTAGAATATTTTAGAAAGAACACTGAATCATTGATACTCTGTCTAAAATTTTGAAAGAAATAATAGGATAAAATCATAAAGAGCACCAATGTTACGTTATAGATTAAAAATCTCTTGAATAATCTTTGGATCACAATTTTAGGAAATGATTTCTTTTTGCTTATCAGCCATGATTCACGTAAAACAAGTTTTGATTCCCAACATTTTAATACCGCTATAAGAGAGGTGTCAAAAGCTATTTCTTTAGAACTCATATTCTCTTCAACCTGACAAGCGATATGATCCTTTATTTCCAATTTAAAATCAAGAAAATCTAAACCTAATTTGTCTAGAATAACATCTATTTTATCTATTTGTTCTACAGTCAACTTCATCTTAATAACTCAGTTTAGGGTTTACAATAGTTTGCATGTTTTTGATGAATTCTTCCAATTCAGACAAACGGTTTACGGTTTCTGTGGTGCCTTTTTCGGTCAGTTTGTAGTACTTTCGTAAGCGATTGTCTACTTTTTCTACCTCAACATCGAGCAATCCTTCAGCTTCTAATTTATGTAACGCAGGATATAACGCGCCTTCGGTAATATTCAATTCGCCTTTGGTAATTTCTTTTACTTTCTGCGTAATTTCATAGCCATACATTCTGCCTTTTTCTTCTAAAAGCTTCATGATGATGGTGTTTAAACTGCCTTTGTATAATTGTGAATTTTTCATTTTACTTTAAATTTCAAAAAACAAATATATACATAATTTTCTTATGCATAACATTCTTACGTATTTTTTCAAGTTCAAGAACAAATTCAAAAATCAGAATATCCGAAAATCTGAAAATCTATTTTCTAAATTCTATCTTCTTTTTTCTTGATAAGTAGTATTTTTGTCAAAAATTAAACTACATGTCATCATTTTATAAATTAAGCATTAAAGAAATCATCAAAGAAACTGCAGATGCCGTTTCGATTCTTTTTAATGTTCCCGAAGAACTACAATCCAATTATTCCTTTGTTGCCGGACAATATGTAAACGTAAAAGTTACTTTGGACGGACAAGAAATTAGAAGAGCCTATTCCATTTGTTCTGCGCCCAAAAGTGGCGAATTGCGCATCGCTATTAAATCGGTTAAAAATGGGTTTTTCTCAAAATTTGCCAATGAAAAATTAAGCGTTGGAAACGTCATCGAAGTAGGAACTCCAGAAGGAAAATTCACGTTCGAACCCAAGGCAGACCGTCAAAGAAACTACGCAGCTTTTGTGGCTGGTAGCGGTATTACACCCGTGTTTTCGATTTTAAAATCGGTTTTGGAGGAAGAACCAAACAGTACTTTTGTATTGGTTTACGGAAACAAGTCGGAAAAAGACACCATTTTCCACAACCAATTACACGATTTACAATTGCAATATGTTGGTCGCTTGTTTGTGCAGTATGTATACAGTCAATCTACTGCTGATAACGCTTTGCTTGGTAGAATCGACCATACCACGGTAAATTTTATCTTGAAAAATAAACATGCCGAAATGGAGTTTGCAAAATTCTATTTGTGTGGACCTGAAGCGATGATTAATATAGTGTCGGACGCGTTGAAAGAAAATAATATTTCAAGTTCTGATATCAAATTTGAATTGTTCTCAACATCTTCAAATGAAAACGAATCGTTTGGTGGTGCTGAAGGACACACTAAAATTTCGATTTTGGTTGATGATGAAGAAAGCACTTTTGAAATGAGTCAGCAACAAACGGTATTAGAAGCGGCATTGAAGCAAGGTTTAGATGTGCCGTATTCTTGTCAAGGTGGCATTTGCAGCAGTTGTATTTGCAGAATAACCGAAGGTGCAGCGGAAATGAAGAAAAATCAAATATTAAATGATGCTGAAGTAGCCGAAGGATTGACTTTAGCGTGTCAAGCGTATCCTACAACGACTACCATTACAATTGATTTTGATGCTGTTTAGTGGGCAAAATTCCAAATAAAAAATTCCAAATTCCAATTTTATCTAGGTAAGATTGGAATTTATTTTTTCAATGACCTGAGAAGGCAAAATGGTTCGCATTACCTCATCATACCCTTTTACTTTTTTGTTTCCGTAGATCGATGTCGGCAATAACGGGTATTGTGTTCTGTCTGCAGTCAAACAAAAAGCATCGGGTTGGTTAAACGGTTTAAAGCCCGCATAAGGATGCGTGGCGCCCCATAGTGTAATGACTTTTACGCCTAACATTGCCGCAATATGTGAGTTTCCAGAATCCATGGAAAGCATCACGTCTAAATTGGAAATTAATTGTATTTCGGCTTCAAATGATAATTTTCCAGCAACAACCATTACATTTTCGTGATTGTTTTGTAATTGATTTAATTTCTGAATCTCTGTTGCGCCTCCGCCAAATAAAAATATTTTAACGTTTTTATTTTTAGCTAAATCGTCTACTACTTGTTGCATTAAATCGGTTGGATAGACTTTACTTTCGTATTGTGCAAAAGGGGCAATTCCAATCCAATTTTTATTTTTAGTTCCCGTAAAAGAAATAATTTCTTTCGATAAAACAGCTTTTTCAGGGAATTTTGGATGCGTTACATCAATTGAAAACCCAAGCTGCTTGAAGGTATCCAAATGGCGTTCGACCATTGATTTTAGTGGCGCAATAACTTTATGAGTCAACCGTGTTATGGCTTTCTTTTCGGCTCTTCCTTTATCGGTTGCGGCTACTTTCTTTCCGCTTAAGGCGAATAACGTTCGAACAACCTTAGAACGAAGCACGTTGTGTAGATCGGCAACCAAATCTACTTCCAACTTACGTAAATCAAAAAACAAACGCAACAAACCTAAGAAACCTTTGTGTCGTCGGTTTAAATCTACCCCAAAGAAATTGACATTTGGAATACCTTTAAAAAAAGGTTGGAAGAATGGTCTGGAAACCATCGTTATTTTTACGTCGGGATGTTGCAAAACTAAGGCTCTCAACACAGGAACTGTCATTGCGACATCACCCATGGCTGAGAGCCTTATTACCAATATATGTTTTGGTTTAGATAGCAATAGCTTACTATTTTTTATTTTGATACAACACCGGATTTAACTCCTCGTCGTTGTACATTTTCATTTGTTTGTAGACTTTCATGTATTTGTCACCCGCTTCAATATCTTCAATCAACTGACTGATGGAAACAAACATATCGTTCTTTTGATCCAACAATACGTTTAATTTTTCTTGGCATTTGGCGCGGTGTTCCGCCGTAGCTTCGGCACGTGTTGCCTCTTCGTTCATGTGGTAAATTTTCAACGCTAAAATAGACAAACGATCAATCGCCCAGGCCGGACTTTCAGTATTGATTTTTGCATTTGGTTTTACCGATACATTCTTGTATTTATCCAAGAAATAACTGTCGATGTACTCCACCATATCGGTTCGAACTTGGTTCGAAGCATCAATTTTTCTCTTTAAATCTAAAGCTGCAACAGGATCAATATTTGGATCACGCACGATGTCTTCATAATGCCATTGCACGGTATCTACCCAGTTTTTCGCAAACAATAGATATTCTATCGTTCCTTTATCGAAAGGATTGACTACAGGTTGGTACACATCGTCAACAATGTGATAGGTTTTGATACTTTGTTCAAAAATGGGAAATGCAAATTCGGCAAACATATTTAAGTGCTTTAATTGGATACAAAAATAGCGATTTTTTGTACTTTTATCCTGAAAATAAAAAATATTTCCCATGCGCATCCATTACCTTTCGGAAGAAAACAGCATTCTCAATCATTTTTTGTCAGAAATTCGTGATGTGAACATCCAAAAAGACCGTATGCGGTTTCGAAAAAACATAGAGCGAATAGGAGAAATTATGGCGTATGAATTGAGTAAAACACTCGATTATAAAGCCCTTACTGTTCAAACTCCACTAGGAACCAAACAAACTACTGTTGTTGCTGCTCCTGTTGTTTTATGTTCCATTTTACGGGCCGGGTTGGCGTTACATCAAGGCTTTATGAATTTTTTTGATGCAGCAGAAAACGGATTTGTATCGGCTTACCGTCATCATTTTAATAACGACGATCAATTTGAAATTTTAGTAGAATATCAAGCCACGCCATCGTTTGAAGGGAAAAATCTAATTTTAATAGACCCCATGTTGGCCACAGGACAATCCATTGTAGCTGTCTTACAAAAATTGCATTTGGAACACCAGCCCAAAGAAATTCATATTGCTGTGGCTATTGCTGCTCCAGAAGGGATTGCGTATGTAGAAAAAAACCTCCCTGCCAACTGCCATTTATGGGTAGCCGCATTGGATGAAAAATTAAACGAGAAAAACTATATTATTCCCGGTTTAGGAGATGCTGGTGATTTGGCTTATGGCAGTAAGTTATAACTGCATTACATAGAAAAAAATTGCACAGCCTACTAAGGCGTATATCATTATTTCTCTTAGCCAATTGCTTTCCACTTTTTCTATAAAATTGGCGCCAATTATCGCTAAAGGGGCAAAACAAAATGCCAAACTTCCATTGTTTTTATTGGCTGAAATGATATAAATTCCAAAACCCAAAAGAAAAGAAAACAAAATGGTTTTATGAGAAGATTGCATGTTTAAAGCTTTGTTTTGAATATCAAAAATATGCATCACAAAGGCAAACAAACTCAACGATGTAAAAAGCGCAAATGCCAGTCGCTGGTAAATGTTTTCGAAATAATAAAAATCAAAACTAATATACGTTTTACCCATTAAAGAGCTGAGTAAACTGTTGTCAAAAAAACTATTGACTAAAAAGAACAACAAGGTAACTGCTAATAGCGCAATAAATGGGACCACCCAGTTTCTATAGTCTCTGGAAACGTGCAATATGATTGCGATAAAAACAAGAACAATATAAAACAAACTCCAAAAGTGAAACAAAGCGGCAATTAAGATCCAAAAAGAAGCGTCAAATATTTTTTCTTTTGTTGACACCAATGATTTCAATGAAATCAGTCGGCGCAAGGCTAAAAGCAAAAAGAAGTTGGAGATGATTATGTTTTTATTTTGGAAATACGACGAGAAAAAAAGTAAAAAAACAAAATACAACAACAAGGCATAATTGTTACTTTTTGTCAATTCATTTTTTAACGCGATGAAATTTATCAAAAAACTTGACCCAAAAACAACCACAAAAAGCAGAAACTCTTGCAGGTAATAGCCCAACGAAACATCTGATTCCGAAGCAACAATGTTCTTTGTGATGAAGAACACAAACAACAAAATTCCAATGGTTAAATAATTAAATGGTCTAGTTTTACCAAAAACACTTGCTATCATGCGAATATTTTATATTTTTGTGGTGTAAATATAATACTTTATCAAAATGAAATCATTTTTTGAAGGAATTGCTAGTCTTTTTGTTGACTTTTTATTTGTTCCAATGGATCTGTTCAGAGAATTAGAATTGTCTAATTGGTGGACTGCAAACATTATCAACTGGATGTTTATTGTTATTTGTTGTGCTGCTATGACCTATTGGATTAAACAATTGAACATTTTTAAAGCAAACAACGAAGACGCACAAGACACTACGGCGCATTCATTTTTAAAATAAATAAGATTTTTTAGGTAACTATTCTAAATCGTTACCTATATCTTTTCTAAAATACATCTTATCAAATTGTAGTTTTGCTATACTTTGGTAAGATTTTTTTATGGCTTCTTGAAAATTAGCTCCGTATGAAGTTACCGCTATTACGCGTCCACCATTACTCACTACTTTACCGTTTTCAAGGGTTGTCCCTGCATGAAAAGGTATGGATTCGGTAATGTTTTCCAATCCTGTAATTTCTTTTCCTTTTTCATAGTCTTCCGGATAACCCCCAGAAACCACCATTATTGTTGTTGCTGCTCTTTCGTCGATTTCTAAGGTAATTTTATCCAATTCTTGGCAGGCGATGGCTTGAAAAATTTCGACCAAATCCGATTTTAATCTTGGCATTACCACTTCGGTTTCGGGGTCACCCATTCGAACGTTGTATTCGATAACCATGGGTTCTCCTTTTACATTGATCAAACCAATAAATACAAAACCTTTATATTCGATGTCGTCTTTTTGTAAGCCAGCTATCGTTGGTTTTACAATGCGATTTTCAATTTTTTCCATTAAAACTGCATCGGCAAAAGGAACAGGAGAAACTGCGCCCATACCTCCAGTATTCAATCCCGTATCACCTTCACCTATTCGTTTGTAGTCTTTGGCTGTAGGTAATATTTTATAGGATTTTCCGTCGGTTAAGACAAAACAACTCAATTCGATTCCGTCTAAAAATTCTTCGATGACCACTTTTGAACTGGCAGCTCCAAATTTGGCTCCCACCAACATATTGCGTAATTCTGTTTTTGCTTCTTCTAAATCAGATAAGATCAAAACCCCTTTTCCAGCAGCTAAACCGTCGGCTTTTAATACGTATGGCGCGTCTAAAGTTTCTAAAAATTGACATCCTTGCGCTACGGTTTCTTTTGTAAAACTTTCGTAACGAGCAGTTGGTATATTGTGTTTTACTAAAAATTCTTTGGCAAATTCTTTACTTCCTTCTAGTTGCGCTCCTATTTTTGAAGGTCCGATTACTGGAATATGATTAATTTCAGTATCATTTTTGAAGAAATCATAAATCCCTAATACTAAAGGGTCTTCTGGTCCAACCACAACCATTGCAACTTTTTCCTGAAGCACAAATTGTTTCACGGCTTCAAAATCATTTGGATTTAATGAAACATTAGTTGCAATTGCTGCTGTTCCTGCATTTCCAGGAGCAACAAATAGAGACGTGCATTTTTCGCTTTGCAGCATTTTCCAGGCCAGGGCGTGTTCGCGACCACCAGATCCAAGTAGTAAAATTGTCATTGTTTGGGTTTGTTATGTTGTGCTACAAAAATACTTTGTTTTCAACTGAAAAAAAAGTTAATAGGCTTTTTTCTCTCCCTTTATAGCGTTTATTATTGTGGCAAAAATTATCTTAGTGTCTAGTAATAAAGACCAATTTTCTAAGTAAAAAATATCGTATTTTACCCTGTTAATAATATCGGTTTCCGTTTCAACCTCACCCCGAAATCCATTAATTTGGGCCAATCCCGTGATGCCTGGTTTGATAAAATGGCGCACCATGAATTTATCCACGCTTTTGGCATACATTTCGGTATGGCTTACCATGTGTGGTCTAGGGCCTACAACTGACATGTCCCCAAACAAAACATTAATAAACTGAGGCAATTCATCAATGCTTGTTTTTCTGATTATTTTACCAATACTAGTAATTCTAGGATCATTTTTTTGCACTTGTTCTAGATCCGCAATTGGATTTAGCAACATCGATCTAAATTTATAGCAATAAAATTCTTCGTAATTTAAGCCGTTTCGCTTTTGTTTAAAGAAAACAGGGCCTTTGGATTCCAATCGGATAAAAATAGCAATGATTGGCGTGATCCAAGACAAGATGCCTAAGATCACAACTAATGAAAAAACAATGTCGAAAATTCGTTTCAATCGTTTATTTACTTCTACATCCAGGGGAATGGTGCGCAAAGAAATAATCGGAAGATAATCGTAATATTCAACAGCTAAATTTCGCAAAAAAGTATTCTTGCTGTCGGGTAAAAATTTAATAGTTTTTAAACTGTTATCGGCAAAATGAATAAGATCGTCTATTTCATTATTGGTAAGCGAATGCAACGAGGCGTATATTTCATCAATTTTATGGGCAACTACAAAATTTTTGCAGGCTTCTAGCTCTTCTTTTTTATTGGTTTTGAGGTTAAAGATTTGTATTAAATGATAGCCATAATCTAGATTATTATTGAAAAAAAGCGCTAATTCTTCTGCACTTTTTCCGTTGCCGACAATGACTACATTTCGAAAATTTCCACCATACAATAAACGGTATTTTTTAAGAAAAATATAAATGGAATATTTTAATAATGCAACGAGTACAAACGAACTTAGAATGTAAAAACCAACTTCTTGTGTGGTTACATATTTATATTTGTACCCCGCATAGGCGAAAGTAATTAAGCTGGTAAAAAAAAATTGTTTTAAAAGTTTGCCAAATATTTCCACCTCTTTGGTATACCGATACACTTCATAATAGCCGGTATAATAGGAGATAATTAACCAAAAAATGGAAACAATACTGTGATATCCTATGTTACTCATAGCAGATCGCATACATATCACTACCAATAGATTTATGATTAATAAATCAAAAGCAATTTGTATGGGCCTAATATAAACGGAGTATCTGCCTGTTTTATTTTTCAATTAATGGATGTAGCTTGTGAAATCTTTGTGTTCTTCTTTACTTAAATCTTCTGCTGAAAGCGTTTTAAAATAATCATAGGTCAGTTGCATGCCTTCGGCTCTTCCAACTTTTGGTTCCCAACCCAGAAGCTCTTTTGCTTTTGTAATATCGGGTTGACGTTGCATGGGATCATTAACCGGCAACGGATGGTATACTATTTTTTGTTGGGTTCCTGTTAATTTGATGATCTCTTGCGCAAAATCTTTGATGGTTATTTCATCGGGATTACCAATGTTAACCGGTAACGGATAATCGGAATGTAAGAGGCGGTAAATGCCTTCTACTTGATCGTCAACATAACAAAAGGAGCGGGTTTGATTGCCCTCCCCAAAAATGGTTAAATCTTCTCCTCGAAGTGCTTGTCCGATAAATGCCGGAATTACGCGGCCGTCATTCAAGCGCATACGCGGTCCGTAGGTATTAAAAATTCGAACAATGCGGGTTTCCAAGCCGTGAAAGGTGTGATAAGCCATTGTTATTGACTCTTGAAAGCGTTTGGCTTCATCGTAAACACCTCTTGGCCCAATTGTATTTACGTTACCATAATATTCCTCTGTTTGAGGGTGGACCAATGGATCGCCATACACTTCTGAAGTAGAGGCGATAAGAATACGTGCTTTTTTTACCCGGGCCAACCCTAACAAATTATGCGTTCCCAACGACCCTACTTTTAAGGTTTGAATCGGAATTTTTAAATAATCTATGGGGCTTGCTGGAGAGGCAAAATGTAAAATATAATCTAATTTACCGGGTACGTGCACAAACTTTGTGATGTCGTGGTGGTAAAATTCGAAGTTTTTATCTTTGAAAAGATGCGCTATGTTTTTTAAATCGCCCGTAATAAGGTTATCCATCCCGATCACATAATAGCCTTCTTTGATAAACCGATCACAAAGATGTGATCCTAGAAATCCTGCGGCGCCTGTTATTAATATTCTCTTCATTAGTTGTTGTTGTTTACAAAATTGAATGGCTTCAAATTTTGTACCGTTAAAACGTATAAAATGATTGCTTATTGTGTAAAAATAAAAAATATCTATTCCTTTTTTATAAGAATGAATACAGAATTAAAATAGGTTTTATGATCTTTAGGCAACAATGCGCCAAAAAGAGCGCCAAAGAAGTTGAAAAGCACGATTATTGGCAATAAAAAAGCCTGTTTGATTAATCTATTTTGAGGTAATATGTTTTTGAAATAATTCATTGAAAATTGGAAAAGAACCAAAATTGCATTTCCAGTTTTCTCTTTTCTCACGATTTCAAAACCATGTTTCTTATACAAATACTCTAAGGCTGGTATTGTGTAACGAGCAAAATCATAGGGCATTTCGTGTTCTTCCCACATAAATGGAGTGGTAATAATTGCCTTTCCGTTTGGCTTTAAAACCCTGTTTAATTCTGATAATACTTCGTCTAAATTAAAGACGTGTTCTAGAACTTCTGTACAAATAATTCCATCAAAAAAATGATCTTCAAAAGGAATATTTTTTCCGTCATAATAAGCGTCAATGCTAGTAAAATTTGTAGCTCTTCCTTCTATTAAA
>NZ_JBILKB010000150.1:0-19230 GCF_044376915.1 Flavobacterium sp. | reverse complement strand
GGTCCTGCATTGGCCGGATTTTCAATTGGTTGGGTAGGTGTTTTTTGGTCCCTGGTGTTTGTGGTTTTTTGTGTATTGATGGCCTTGTTTGTGCTTTCGCGAATCGAACGAAAACCAATAGTAAATCCGAAAATTGGCGAACCCATATTAAAAAGTTTGAAAGAAGGTATTTCGTTTGTTTGGCATTCCAAGCCCATATTAAATGCAATATCTTTGGATATGTTTGCTGTTTTATTTGGAGGTGCTGTGGCCTTGTTGCCCATTTTTGCTCAAGACATTTTAAAAGTGGGATCGGAAGGATTTGGAATTTTGAGAGCGGCACCCGCTATAGGTGGATTACTTACCATGCTATTGGCTACATACATTCCATTGCATCAAAAAGCGGGTAAAAAACTATTGTTGGCTGTTTTTGGATTTGGAATTTGTATCATCGTTTTTGGCTTGTCGACTTATTTCTGGTTGTCTGTTGTAGCCTTGTTTTTGAGTGGTGTTACCGATGGTATTTCAGTAGTAATTCGACAAACCATTCTTCAAATTTACACACCCGATCACATGCGTGGACGCGTTTCGTCGGTAAATTCAATTTTTGTAGGTTCTTCTAATGAATTGGGTGCGTTTGAAAGTGGCCTAGCTTCCAAAATAATGGGAGTTGTCCCAGCTGTGGTTTTTGGAGGCATGATGACATTGGGGATTGTGGCGGTAACTGCTGTAGCTTCACCAAAATTCAGCGCACTGGATATCGAAAAAGATTTGGAAGAAAATTAACGGGTATACGTTTCCAATTTCATGGTTTCTCCATCAAAAACCCCATAGGTAAAGTAACCAATCCAATCGCCCAAATTCACATATTTTGAAGTAGCATTCAGCTCAATTTCTAGCGGCAAATGGCGGTGTCCAAATACAAAAAAATCATACTGATTAGTAGCTAATTTTCGATTACAATATTGCACCAACCATTCGTTGTCTTTGCCTAAAAATTTCACATCTTCTGCGCCAGAAATCAACTTGTTTTTTACCGATAAATACTGTGCTAATTTTACGCCAATATCAGGGTGTAACCAGTTAAACAACCATTTTGAAAAGGGGTTTGTAAAGATTTTTTTCATGCGTTTGTAGCCTTTGTCTCCAGGGCCTTTTCCATCGCCGTGGCCAATCAAAAACGATTTTCCATTGAAGGTAAATTCTTGGTTGTTATGGTACACAGGAATATTCAATTCTTTTTCAAAATAATCGCCCATCCATAAGTCGTGATTTCCAACAAAAAAATAGACGGGAATTCCGGCATCTTTTAGTTCGGCTAATTTGCCTAAAACTCTTACAAAACCTTTAGGAACAACGGTTTTATATTCGAACCAAAAATCAAATAAATCGCCCAATAAAAAAATGGCATCTGCGTCTTTTTTTATTTCATCAAGCCATGCTACAAACTTTTGTTCCCTAGGAAAACTAGCCGCAGCTGTTGGTGCGCCAAAGTGTTGGTCAGAGGCAAAATAAATTTTTGAATTTGGTTTCAAAATGAAAATTTTAGAAAGTTTTTACAAAAATACACAATTTTTAGTTTGTTAAATTATACACTTTATCGAATATATGTTATATTTCATCGATAGATGTTTTACAAATAAGATAATTTGTTAACTTTGAATGCTTAATCAAATCTTAAATAATTATTAAAATAATGAAAAAACTATTACTTTTTTTCATGTCATTCTTTACTCTTTTAGGTTATGCTCAATTTCCTGAAGGTTTTGAAAACGCAGCTATAGCATTAAATACATCCCCTCCAGCTACTGGTTGGGAAACTTTTAATAACAACATTGGCACAAATAATTGGATCAGATCCAATACACAAACACCACGTGGAACTGCACTAGCTAGAATTAGTCAGCAAACAGGTGTTGCCAATGGAGTCAATTCATTGCATTGGTTGGTTTCGCCACAAGTAACAATTCCGGCTAATGGTCAGGTTCGTTTTTATTCTAAGCAAGGTCAGCAAGCTGATTTTAATGGAGAATATACCGTTAGAATTTCTACTACCTCACAAACAGATCCTGCTACTTTTACAACAGTTCAGACGTATAATGAGGCTACTGTATGTCCTATAGTTGCTGGAGCTCCGGTTTGGGAACAAAAATTTGTTTTGTTGCCAGCTTATGTGGGACAAGCCGTTTTCATTGCTTTTGTAAAAAAGAATGCGGGTGGAGATATTTGGGTGATTGATGATGTTAAAGTCGATTCACAGTGTTTAACTCCTACTGCACTTACAGCAACGCCTTTAGCAACGTCAGCAAGCTTATCATGGACAACACTTAATCCTGCCGGACCTTGGGAAATTGAATATGGAATAGGAAATTTTGCACCTGGATCAGGAACAGTAGTTACTGCAAATACAAATCCTTTTACTATTTCTTCATTAACGTCATTAACGGGATATACCTTTTATGTAAGAACACTTTGTGATACCGATAATCCAAGTCCGTGGTCCAATAGGGGTAATTTTACAACATCTGCATTGCCTCCTGCTTGTGGAGGAAATTTTGTGGATACAGGAGGTGTTGGAGCCAATTACAGCAATAGCGAAGATTATGTAGTAACCATTTGTCCACCTAATCCTGGCGAGTATGTAACGGTTACGTTTACCTCATTCAATACAGAGGCAAATTGGGATAAACTTTATGTTTATGATGGAAATTCAACCGCTTCTCCTCAAATTGCTAGTGCAAACGGCCCAGGAAACGGGGCGGTATTGATACCAGGAGCATATTGGGGAACTACAATTCCTGGACCATTTGAAGCAACTGGCACTTCTGGGTGTTTGACATTTCGTTTTGTTTCCGACGGGTCATTAAATAATCCAGGGTGGACTTCTAATATAGTATGTCAGCCCTATCCAACGTGTAGAAAACCAACCAATATCACGTCAAATGCAATATCACCTACAAGCGTAACCGTAAGTTGGACAAATAATGCGCCTTCTGCTACTCTATGGGAAGTAATTGCCGTACCTGTAGGCTCCCCAGCACCAACAGCTGCTATGACGGGTCAAACGACAACCAATCCAACCACACATACCTATACAGGATTAAATTCTCAAACGGCCTATAATTTCTATGTTCGAGCTATTTGTGCTACCGGAACTGATGTTGGTCCGTGGTCTACAACTTTTTCAACGTCAACCACAAATCCAGATTATTGTGCAGGGGATCATTTTTATGATACAGGAGGTCCAAATGGTAATTATGGTAATAACGAAACAAGAACGTGGACAATTTGCCCCACAAATACAGGTGATGTCGTAACGGTATTTTTCAATTCATTTAATTTAGTGAGTAGTGTTGGAGATGCCTTAACTATATATGATGGTGATTCAACAACCGCTACGGTTGTGGGTACTTATTTTGGAACAAATGTTATTTCATCCTATACAGCTACTTCTTCAACGGGATGTTTGACCTTTTCGTTTGTATCAAATGGGACACAAAATGCTGCTGGTTGGGACGCTACTATAGTTTGTGGTCCTCCATGTCCTTCCATTACATCGGTTTTAAATAGTACAGTGCCAGCTGCCGGATCGGAAGATACTATCAGAATTTGTCAAGGAGATACAGTACAATTTAATGGTAGTGGAACCTTTGCAGCTAGTGGAACAGGTGCAACTTATGTTTGGAATTTTGATGATGGCACTACAGCAAACGGTCAAAATGTTTCTCATGCATTTGCAAATCCTGGAATTTATATAGTAAATCTTACAATTACAGATGCAAATGGGTGTAGAAATAGTAATAGATTAGATCAAATAGTATTCGTTTCTACTACTCCTGTTTTCACAGGTACTGAGGCAGCCGATGATGAAATTTGTTTAGGACAAACAACCACTATAACTGGAGTAGCAACTCCTGTAGAATTTGTTAGAGAGTGTGCACCACCAGTTAGTGGTACTACTTTTTTACCCGATGGAAGTGGCGTTTCTTATCAAACTTCTATTCCTGTTGATTGTTTTCCTTTTGGAAGTACCATTACCGCTGCTAATCAAATTACATCAGTTTGTATTGATATGGAGCACTCTTATTTAGGAGATTTAGAAATTAGATTATTGAGTCCAAATGGGCAATCAATTATTTTGAAAGCATTTAATGGTACTGGTGGTGGAGGTGGTGGAACCTATTTGGGATGTCCTATTGATGGTTTTGGAGCAGCCGATGAAGCTGCCGGTCCTGGAACAGGTAGAACCTATTGTTTTACACCTACAGCAACAACATTCTTGGTGAATGGTGCAACTTCTCAGTGTGGGAATCCAAATGGGAATTCAATTAACGCCGGAAACTACATGTCGGTTCAGCCATTTACTAATTTAGTTGGCAGTCAATTGAACGGGAATTGGTCGTTAATTATAACCGACAATTTAGGAGCAGATAACGGTTATATTTTTAATTGGAGTATTAATTTTGATAATTCTATTTTACCTACCGATTACTCTTTTACGCCAACTTTTGTAAACACGTTTTGGTCTCCTGATCCTAGTATTGTTAGTACTTCGGGTCAAACGATTACAGTTACACCAACAGCGTCTGGTAATCAATGTTACACGTACAATGTTGTAGATAATTTTGGTTGTACGTATTCACAACAAGTTTGTATTGATGTAGCTCCTGGTGTTTCCTTAGCGGCAAACACAGCCAATCCTCTTTCAGTTTATGTGGGACAAAATGGTACCTATTATTTTTCTGGAGGTTCTCCGAATGCTATGGTAACTTACAATGTAAATGGAGGTGCCAGTCAACAGGTAATTTTAGATGCCTCAGGAAATGCAACTGTTACAATTCCAAGTTTAGCAGTAAATACAACTGTTACAGCTACTTTGATTACTCAGCTAATTCCAACTCCTGCAAACGTAATTGCCGCAACAGGAGGTTTAAATTCAGCTAATGCTATTGGACCCATATCACCTGCAGCATCAGTTGCAAATACTACTAACTGTTCAACAATAAATACTGCCAATTCATTGGTTATTCTTCGTTTAGCTAATGTGTTGCCAGTAGGCTCAATAATAACAGTAAGTGTCGCAAGAAATACGCCTACTGGAAGTATTAGAATCTCAGACGGTATTGCTACATTGAATTTTAATTCTGGAAATTTAAACGAATTGCAACGCATACAATTTACAATGGGAAATTCAACAGACATCATAATGATTACTCATTTGTCTGGAGATGTTTATCTAGATGGAATAGAATATTTAGTTAATATACCTGGATGTGATGCACCATTAAATTTACCAGCAACGGTTACGGTAACACCGCCTCCGTTTCCATTTATCACGAGTATCACGCACGCATCAAATATTTGTTTAGGATCAAACGCGGTATTTACAGTGTTAGGATCTGCAAATACAACGGTTACTTATTCCATTAATGGAGGCAGTACACAAACTATATTACTAGATGGAGCCGGTCAAGGAACTATTACAGTTAATGCTCCAACTGCAGATGTTAATTTATTAGTATCGCAAATTCAAATGGGAACAGACATTGATAATATTTCTTTAACAAGAACCATTATTGTCAATCCATTAGGTCAGGTAAATCCAATTACTTCTCAGACTATTTGTCAAGGTGTTGGAACAGGTGCAGTTGTTTTTTCAACTTCTAATGCAACGGGAACTACTACTTATACTTGGACAAACGATAATCCAGCTATAGGTTTAGCAGCAAGCAGTGCAGGAGCAGTTACCGGAATTCCAAGTTTTGTGGCGCAAAATGCAACAACAGCTCCTATTAGTGGATTAATTACGGTTGTACCTACTTATACTAGCGGAGGTGTTTCATGTGTTGGAACTGCAACAACATTTACGATTACGGTTAACCCAACGCCTCAAATTACCAATAAAACAGCTGCAATTTGTTCTGGAGCCTCTTTTTCTGTAACGCCAATAAATGGTACAGCTTCTGATGTTGTAGCTAATAATACCACATACAGTTGGACTTTTGTTGATAATCCAAATGTTACAGGTGAATCAAATCAAAGTAATCAAACGGCAATTAGCCAACAATTATTTAATACATCGACTGCCGCTCAAACGGTTACTTATACGGTTACGCCAACTGGTTCAAATGGTTGTATAGGAAACACCTTTACCGTTACGGTTACAGTTAACCCAGAGCCAGTAGTGGCCAATCAAACGGCTGCAACGTGTAGCGATGTTGCCTTGAACTATAGTTTAGATGGATTAATCTCGGGAGCGGGAGACACGTATACGTATACTGTCGCTTCTAGTAACGCTTCTAGCGTTCCAGCAGCAAGTCCGAGAACGGCTGCTTCAGCTGCTAATATTACGGATCTTTATACCAATACAACAACAGCACCCGTAACTATTACCTATACCGTTACACCAATCGGTTCGAATGGATGTACAGGCAACACCTTTACGGTTGCCGTTACGGTTAATCCAGAGCCAGTAGTGGCCAATCAAACGGTTGCTACGTGTAGTGATGTAGCTTTGAACTATGATTTAGCGGCACTAATTTCAGGAACAGGAGATATGTATACGTATACGGTTGCTTCAAGTAACCCTACTAGCGTTCCAGCAGCAAGTCCTAGAACAGTAGCTTCTGCTGCTAACATTACGGATCTTTATACCAATACAACAACAGCACCCGTAACTATTACCTATACCGTTACACCAATCGGTTCAAATGGTTGTACTGGAAACACCTTTACGGTTGCCGTTACGGTGAACCCAGAACCAGTAGTGGCCAATCAAACGGTTGCAACCTGTAGTGATGTAGCTTTGAACTATGATTTAGCGGCATTAATTTCAGGAACAGGAGATACGTATACGTATACGGTTGCTTCAAGTAACCCTACTAGCGTTCCAGCAGCAAGTCCGAGAACAGTAGCTTCTGCTGCTAACATTACGGATCTTTATACCAATACAACAACTGCTCCCGTAATTATAACCTATACGGTTACACCTATCGGTTCGAATGGTTGTACAGGAAATTCGTTTGCTGTTGCCGTTACGGTGAACCCTGAGCCGGTGGTGACCAACCAAACCGTTACTACCTGTAGTGATGTAGCTTTAAACTATGATTTAGCGGCACTAATTTCAGGAACAGGCGATACGTATACGTATACGGTTGCTTCAAGTAACCCTACTAGCGTTCCAGCAGCAAGTCCGAGAACAGTAGCTTCTGCTGCTAACATTACGGATCTTTATACCAATACAACAACAGCACCCGTAACTATTACCTATACCGTTACGCCAATCGGTTCAAACGGTTGTACTGGAAACACCTTTACTGTTACGGTTGCGGTGAACCCAGAACCAGTAGTGGCCAATCAAACGGTTGCTACATGTAGTGATGTAGCTTTAAACTATGATTTAGCGGCACTAATTTCAGGAATAGGAGATACGTATACGTATACGGTTGCTTCAAGTAACCCTACTAGCGTTCCAGCAGCAAGTCCAAGAACGATTGCTTCAGCTGCTAATATTACAGATGTTTATACCAATTCGACAACTGCCCCAGTAATTATTACGTATACGGTTACACCAATCGGTTCGAATGGATGTACAGGAAACACCTTTACGGTTGCCGTTACGGTTAATCCTATCGCAACCGTCGTTGCAACACCGGTTAGTAACTTTATTTGTACAGGATCGACAGCATCCATTGCATTAAGTTCGCCAACAACTGGAACAGTACCAGTTACTTTTAACTGGACGGCTACGATAGTAACGATACCTACTGCGGGTACAATTACAGGTTTTTCATCAGACAATACAGGGACATTAACAGCTATTTCTCAGATCTTACAAAATACAGGTACATCTGTAGGAGTGATTCGATATGTAGTTACGCCTTACATAGGATTATGTCCAGGCACACCGGTTAATGTAGATATTACAGTTAATCCATTAGGACAAGTTGATGCAATTGCGAATCAAGTTGTTTGTCCGGGAGATGCGACAACATTAGTAACTTTTTCGTCATCCAATACAGGAACTACTACGTATACTTGGACCAATGATACTCCAAGTATTGGTTTGTCTGCTTCAGGATCATCAAGTACTATCCCAAGCTTTACGGCTATAAATTCAACAGATTCACCTATTGTTGCTACAATTACAGTAACCCCAACTTTTGTTGATGGATCTGTGAATTGTTTGGGAGCTTCCACTAGTTTTACAATAACTGTGAATCCTACTCCAACAATAATACTAAGTTCTTCCGTAAGTAGTACCAATCAAATTATTTGTGTGAACGCACCAATTACTCCAATTCAATATACTTTTGGTGCAAATTCGACCGGAGTTACCATCACCGGATTACCAAATGGCGTAACTTCTACAGTTAATGGTAATATTGTAACCATTAGCGGTACTCCAACTACTACTTCGGCAGCTATTTTTAATTATACAATTACAGCAACTGGAAATGCTTGTGGAGCTCCTAATTTATCAGGAACTATTGAGGTAACGAGTGGAATATTACCACTATTCAATCAGGTTGTTCCGGTTTGTCAAGGTGCGACGATTAATATACCAACTACTTCTACCAATGGTATTGTAGGGGTCTGGAATTTAGTTTCATCGACTGCCAACGACGTTACATATCAATTTATCCCCAATGCGGGTCAATGTGCTTTGAATACGACGATGACCATTGTGGTGCATCCACTACCCGTAGTTACGCCAAGTGTTACTACGCAGAGTTTTTGTTCGGGTGGGACCACCAATATTAATCTAGTAAGTAATGTTCCAGGTTCAGAATTTTATTGGACAGCTACAGGCACAAGTGTTACTGGACAGTCTGGATCGGTTACTGGATCGGGAGCGACAAGCATCAACCAAACACTAACATTGAATGCAGGTCAAGTAGCAGCAGGTCAAGTAACTTATACTATTGTAGCAGAAGCTAATGGTTGTTTAGGCGCACCGGTAACCGTTGTGGTTACAGTAAATCCTATTCCAAATGTAGTGGTTAGTCCATCAACTCAAACGATTTGTTCGGGTCAAGCGACAAGCATTTCATTTTCAGGAGCCATAAACAATACGGTATTCACATGGAATGTATTAAGTAGCGTGGGCGTAAGCGGGGCGTTAAACGGAACGGGTAATGCCATCAATCAAACCTTAACGACCACCGGCTTATCCCAGGGAACTGTAGTCTATGAAGTAACGCCAAGTTTAAACGGCTGTACAGGAACTCCACAACGAATAACAGTTACTGTAAATCCGGTTCCTGCAATATTTGGAAGCACATCACATCGTGATCTATGTAGTGGAGTGGAGCCTACTAATATTACGGTTTTTACTTTCAATGCAGCCACAGTATTCAACTGGGTAGTAGAACCGAATGGTGTTACAGGAGCGAGCGCAGGAACAGCTACTGGTTTATCAATAAATATAGCACAAACATTAACCACTACTGGTAATGTAAGAGGTTATGTAGATTATATCATTACACCGGTATTGTCCGCTTGTGCAGGAACACCGATTACTGTGCGTGTTTATGTGAATCCGCTACCATTTGTTTCTTTAACCGATGGTACCATTTGTGTGGATGCAGCGGGAATTCCGTTCCAAACGTATTTGTTGGATTCGGGATTAGACAATGCCAATTATGATTTCGTGTGGACCTTTGAAGGCGATACGATTCCAAATGCTACTCAAGCAACGTATAGTGCTTCAGAAGTGGGAACCTATACAGTTGTAGCTACAAACAGCACCACGAATTGTGTTTCCAACATAGCCAGTGCAGTTGTGACGGCTACCAATCCAGCTACCAGTCTAACAGTAACTCAAAGCGATTACTTTAGTGACAATGCCACACTTACTGTAACCGTAGCCGGCGGCAACGGTAGTTTATTGTATCAATTGGATGCGGGTATGTTGCAAGAATCCAATGTGTTTACCGGCGTAAGCGGTGGACCACACATCATTACGGTAGTTGACACACAAGGATGTACGTATCTAACACAAGAAGTATTGATCATTGACTATCCAAGATATTTCACTCCAAATGGAGACGGTCAACATGATACGTGGAACATTACAGGTTTAAACCAACCCGATGCAAAACTGTTTATCTTTGATCGATATGGTAAGTTGATCAAACAAATCGTACCGTCACTAAGTAGTGAAGGATGGGATGGAACTTATAATAATTCGGTATTACCATCTACCGATTATTGGTTTACCTTAGATTACACCGAAAATGGTGCTGCAAAACAATTTAAAGCACATTTTTCGTTGAAACGATAAAAAGTTTATACTCGTTTGCTGTTTCTAAACGAGTTTAAACTTTGATTTTAAATTAATTAAATTATAAATTTTTAAATGAAAAAAATCTTCTTATTAGCCATTTTTTATTTTGTAAATTCTAGTTATGCTCAGAACAAGATAGAAAACACTTCTCCTTTATTGAAAAAAATTAAAGTAGAAAATGTACAAGACACTAATTTCAAATTTGTTCAAAACGCCTCCATTTCTTGGAATTTTAATGGACTGGAATTAAATAATGCTGATTTGTCAATAGAAGTAGTAACCATACTAGACTGCTTTAATGGAGAACAAGCATCTGAATTCAAAGATCAATTTTCTGTATTAACGAAAGAAAATTTTTCTTTATCAGGAAATACTCAACTTAATCACTTAGATTTAATGGCTAAATGCTTCAAGTGGCGTTTGGTTTCAAAAACTTCAGTTACGGCTGTATCTGATTGGTTCTATTTTTCATTTGTAAAATAAATAATTATGAAGTTATTTTTTAGAATACTTTTTTTATGTTTAAGTTTTAATTTGACTTATTCTCAATCGACAACTTGTGAAACTGCATCAGCGATGTGTTCTGGACAAGGAGGTCCATATAACAATACCAATACAGGAACAGCTGGCGGAAATCAAGCGGGTTATGGTCCAATTACTGGGTGTGGAGGAAGCGGAAGTCTTGGAAATAATGGGTCATTAGGATCTACACCAAGACCTGCCTGGTTTTATTATACTATTGGTAGAACAGGACCTATCAACTTAAATTTACAGCAGTTTAATGCTTCAAATAACGGTATTGATGTAGATTTTGCTCTTTGGGGACCCTTTCCTAATAACAACTTAGGAAATATTTGTAACAGTTTATCGGGTTTCCCAGGGTCAACGTATACCGGACCTTGTAATTTAGTAGATGCAAGTTATTCTCCTACATTCAATGAAACGATTCATATTCCTAATGCTCAAGTAGGTCAAATATATTTACTATTGGTGACTAACTTTAGTGGTCAACCGGGAACCTACACAATCAATCAGTCTAATGCAACCGCTCCTGGAGCAGGTCAAATTTCGTGTGATGTTGTATGTGGAATAGATTTAGGTCCTGACCGTCTTTTTTGTGACGCGAGCGTTACCAGTCTTAATTTAGTAGCCAATTTTAATCAGGCGCCTACTGCTGTGGGAAGTCCGGTTTATTCATGGTATTTATATAATGGAACAACTTATGTTTTACAAACTACAACAACTGTCAATAATTTAACGGTTACCCAAGATGGATTATGGAAAGTTTCGGTATTACGACCTGGTTGTTCTGATCTGGCTGAAGATGATATCGAAATTCGTTTTGATGCACCACCGGTCTTGAATAGTGCAACTAATCTTGATGCACCTGTTGGGGTATGTTCCCACACCTTTAATTTAACGGAAAATCAGGCAGCATTGACTTTTCCTGCACTTCCTTCAAATTATACCATTCGTTATTATTTAAATGAAGACGATTGTTTAGCAGGAAATAACAATTTCATTACAAATCCGACAAGTTTTACAGTTACTACCACTACTACAATCTATGTGCGTGTTGAAAATCTTGATAATGCTATTTGTTCCGATTCTAGTAAGTTTTTTGATTTAGTAATTCAGTGTAATCCACCGAGTTGTCTATTGGATTTAACTTCTGCAACCCCTACAACTAGCCAAACGGTTTGTTTGAACACACCAATCCAAAATATTGCGTATAGCTATGGTGGCGAAGCTACTGCAGCAAATGTTACGGGCTTACCTACAGGAGTAACAGCAGCAATTGGAGCAGGAATAATTACAATTAGCGGTACACCATCACAAGCTGGGGTATTTAATTATACAGTTGCCTCAATTGGATGTACTACCAATTTAACTTTACAAGGTACAATTACGGTAACAGATCTTCCAAATGTAACTTCTGTAACTTCAAATACTACAATATGTACAGGTTCAAATGCTGTCTTTACTATTACGGGAACACCTAATGCTACTGTAACTTATTCAATTAACGGAGGAGCTTCATCAACTGTGATTTTATCTAGTACTGGAACACAAACTGTAACAAGTTCAAACGCAACTACAAACCAACAATTAACGGTTACTTTAGTTTCTGTTAATGGCTGTTCAAGAGTTGTTTCTGTAGCGAGTACTGTTACAGTAACTCAACCAATAGTTTCAACTTTTAATCAGATACCTAATTTGTGTATTGGAGCCAATCCTCCTGCACTTCCAAACACTTCAACACAAAATTATACCGGTTCTTGGTCGCCAGCAACAATTAATACAGCTGTTGCAGGCACCTTTACTTATACTTTTACACCAACTAATGGTCAGTGTGCAGCCCCTGGTGTTGTTCAAGTAACTATTGATCCGTTGGAAATAACAACATTTAATCCAATGCCGGAATTGTGTTTAAATTCTTCGAATAATGTACTGCCTACACAATCTATACAAGGAATTGTAGGGACTTGGAATCCCTCAATAATTAACACTTCTCAATTGGGAACATTTACCTATACGTTTACTCCAGCTCCTACAGAATGTGCCGAACCAGCTACTATGGAGGTAATCGTTAAAGCTTGTGCTATTCAAAAAGGAATTTCACCTAATGGAGATGGATTAAATGATAATTTCGATTTAGCGGGTTATAATGTAAGTAAAATGGAAATATTTAATCGATACGGTACTATTGTGTATAGTAAAAATAATTATCAAGATGAATGGTATGGTCAATCAAATAATGGTAATGAACTCCCCGATGGCACCTATTACTATGTAATTAATTTTACAGATAAAGAGACAATTACAGGTTGGATTTACATTAATAGAGAACAATAATAAATGATTTATAAGAGTCATTATTAAACTGAAAAAAAATGAAAAAACTATATTTAGTAGCTATTCTAGTAGTATTTACGTGCCTAGATTCACAAGCGCAACAAGATCCACATTATACCCAATATATGTATAATATGAATGTGATCAATCCAGCATATGCAGGAAGCAAAGAGAACTTATCTATTGGAATGTTATATCGTAAACAATGGGTTGAAATTGAAGATGCTCCAACTACTATGACTTTATCTGGACACTCTCCAATTGGTAAGAATGTTGGGATGGGATTGTCTGTAATTAAGGATAACATTGGTCCAGTTGAAGAAAATAATATTTATGGAGATTTTTCATATACATTAAATTTAGGCGGGGAACATAAATTGGCCTTTGGTATTAAAGCCGGTTTAACTCTTCATAAAGTGGGCTTATACAGTGATATTTATAATACATTACCCGATCCTAATGACCCGGCTTTTGCACAAGATACAAATAATAGTTATTTTAATTTAGGGACCGGATTTTTCTATTATACAAATAAATACTATGTGGCATTGTCGGTTCCAAATATGATGAAATCTAAACATTTGGATTTTAATGGACGTGAGTTTGGTTCAGAGGCTTCCCATTATTTCTTAACGGGGGGGTATGTTTTTGACATCAATGAAAATATAAAATTAAAACCTTTTTTCATGGTTAAATCAGCCTTTGAAGCACCAGCTTCATTTGATTTATCAACTAACGTATTATTCAATCAAAAATTTGAAGCGGGTCTAACGTATCGTTTACAAGACAGTTTTGGTGCCATGTTTAATTATGCAATTTCTCCAAATGTCAAATTAGGATATGCTTATGACCACATTGTCTCTGATTTAAATGTAACAACACCTTCTTCTCACGAGCTTATTTTGTTGTTTGATTTGAATTTCCCGAAAAAAGTATCAAGTTCACCCCGATTTTTTTAACCTAATAGCCAAAACGACATGAAAAATATATATTTAACTTTTAGTTTTGTGATCGCGAGTGGTTTACTTAGTGCGCAAAACAAAGACACCAAAATTGCAGATAAATTATTCGATCGATATGAGTATGTAGATGCGGTGCAAGAATACTTAAAATTAGAACAAAGTGGTAAAGCTGATGTTTATGTGTATAAACAATTAGCCGATTGTTATTATGCTATTTTTAATACCAAAGCAGCTATCAAGTGGTATGCAAAGGCAATTGCACAAAAGCAAGATGCTGAGACGTATTATAAATATGCACAAATGCTAAAATCGGATGGGAATTATCTAGAATCGGATAAACAAATGAAACAGTTTGCAGCACTTGCTCCAAATGATTCCCGTGCCAAAGCATTTTCAAATAATCCCAATTATTTGCCAGCATTAAAAGGACAAACGAAGTTGTTTGAAGTTGTAAAATCAGATATTAGTAGCGATAAGACCGATTTTGGAGCTGTATTGACCAATGATAATTCGGTATATTTTTCAAGTGCTAGAAATACTTCCCGTCGCAATAGCAACTGGGAAGAACCTTATTTGGATTTGTACAAAGCAATTTATAATGCCAATGGGACTATTAGTGAAGCTGTGGCTATTTCAAATTTGAATACCAAGTGGCATGATGGCCCAGCGTGTGTTACTGCAGACGGAAAAACTATGTACTTCGGTAGCGAAAGTTTTAATGAAAAAGAATTCATCAAAGACAAAACAAAAAAGTCAAAATTTGGTAAAATCTATTTGTATAAAGCAACTTTTGAAAATGGTCAATGGACCAATAAGAAACCATTACCTTTTAACGATGCAGCATATGACGTTAGAAATCCTAGTGTTAGCAAAGACGGAAAAACTTTGTATTTTTCTTCTAATATGCCTGGTGGATTTGGTGGAGAAGATTTATGGAAAGTTACCATTGATAATGATACGTATGGAACTCCCGAAAACTTAGGTTCTAAAATCAATACCGCAGCTAACGAAAGTTTTCCTTACATTACAGATACAAATGTACTTTATTTTTCATCGAATGGAAATGCTGGATTTGGAGGATTGGATGTGTTTAGAATTGACTTAGCAAAGGGAACCGATGTAATCAATATTGGCGCTCCAGTTAATACTGAAAAAGACGATTTTGCTTTTACATACAATACAACTAAAAAAGTAGGGTTTTTTGCTAGTAATAGAAGCGGTAATGACGACATTTATAAAGCCGATCCTGTTTGTGGTGTGCAAGCTATTGCTGTAGTTAAAGATGCTAAAACTCGTGTTGTATTAGAATCAGCAGCTGTAGTTTTAGTAGATGCTAAAGACAAAACAGTTGGAAATCAATCCACAAATTCAGAGGGTAAAACTTCTTTTGGTGTAGCCTGTAATACTGCTTATGCTTTCCAAGTATCTAAACAAGGATATGAAAGTGGTGTTTTTGGTGTGGCTAAAACGGATGGAGGCGAAGTGACAGTAGAAGCTTTCTTAGAGCCTATTATGCCAATTATTACAGAAACTGAAGTTATTCTTCAGCCTATTTATTTTGTGTATGACAAAAGTAATATCACGAAAGAAGGTGCTGCTGAGTTGGATAAGTTAGTTCAAGTGATGAAAGAGTATCCTGCAATGGTAATTTTTGCCAAATCACATACGGATAATAGAGGTAGTGATAAATACAATTTGAATTTATCAGACCGAAGAGCCAAAGCAACGGTTCAATATTTAATTTCAAAAGGGATTGCAAAGGATAGAATTTCTGGACAAGGTTTTGGAGAAAGTGAGCCTAAAGTAACTTGTGATGAGTGTACAGAAGAACAATTCGCACAAAACAGAAGAAGTGAATTCTTAATTGTAAAAAAATAAAGAATGAATAGTTGGATATAAAAAAAGGCTTGCAATCGCAAGCCTTTTTTTATTCATTGTCCGAAGCAAACCATTCCGCAAAAGATGAATCCGTTTCTTGTAAACGCAAGGAATGCAATTTAGTGTTCTCGGGCAATAAATTTTTTATTTTATGTGAAAAATCAATTACCATATTTTCACTGGTAGGTTGATAATCTACAAGAATAACATGATGCCCTCTATTTTTTAATTCATGAGCTAATTCTACATGTGGAGTGTTTTTATTAAATACAGTAGCATGATCAAAAACATCCACAATTTGTTCTTTTACAATTTTTTTTAAATCTCCAAAATCAATCACCATACCATATTTTACATGGTTTGTGTCGGAAATAGGCGATCCAATAACCGTTACAGAAAGCTTGTAACTATGACCGTGTACATTTTTGCACTTACCGTCATATCCATACAAGGCATGACCGGTTTCAAAGCTAAATTGTTTGGTAATTCTAATATTTGACATTACGTTTTGGATTAATTAACTTATTTTTCTTTTTTATTTTGACCAATAACATGAATAAATGGCAACACCTTCTAAAACAACTTACGGAATAAAGGATCCAATAAAATACCAATTTGGTGTTTTTCATCGCGTGTAGCTTTGAGTTTCATTTCGACGGGTAAAGGTTGTGCAGTATAGAAGACTACTGTCATTTTTTAAATTTTTGTAATGCGCTTTTTGTAGCAGTAGACAATACTAATGCCCCAGAAATGGCAGCTCTTTCATTAAGTAATTTGTCCCAGGTCTCTGTTCCTTCCCACAGCACTTTTTTAATGGCTTCTAAAGCGAGTGGATTATAAGCAGATAATTCGGATACAAACGCTAACAACCTTTTATCTAGTGAATCACTAGTAGAAAACACCTCAGTAAATAACTTGTTTTCTAGTGCCCATTGTGCCGATTTCCATTCCATTGGATTTAATGTCATTTCTGTAAAAGCCGTTTTCCCTATTTTACGACTAACAGCTGGTTCAATTACGAAAGGACCAATGCCTACAGCTATTTCAGATAATCGAATATCGCTAGAATCCATTGCAAAGCAATAGTCACAAGCAGCAGCTAATCCAACTCCGCCTCCAACAGCTTTACCATGAATTCGACCAATAATTAACTTAGGACACGTTCTCATCGCGTTAATAACATTCGCAAATCCACTAAAAAATTGGGTTCCTTTCTCTTGGGTTTTAATGGCTAGTAATTCTTCAAAGGAAGCCCCTGCACAAAATGTTGAGGCTCCTTCGCTTTTTAGAATGATGAGCGCTATGTTTGTATTTTTACTCAGCAAATGTAACTCATCCGTTAATTGTTGTAACAATTTGCTGGGGAAAGAATTACTTGCCGGGTGGTAAAATGTAATTGTCGCTACATTATTTTCAATAACAGTTGAAATAGAACCAGTTGTTATCATTATCTTTTTAAACTAAAATGTGATTTAAATTCTTTCCGGATATTATTTTCTGTATACTCTACTTTAAACCAATAATCTGTTGAAGGCATTGGGTTGCCATTATATGTACCATCCCAACCTTCTCCAAAGGAGCTAATTTGCTTGATTAATTTGCCATAGCGATCATATATACTTATTAGCGCTTCATAATTTACAGGTAATCGAATAATCCAAGCATCATTATATCCGTCATCATTTGGTGTAAAATAATTTGGATATGTAATAGTTTGTATGGGCTCCGAAGGGAGTAAATCACAACCTTGTATATCTCTTACGTAAATGGTATAACTCCCATTTTCTAAACCCGAGAAAACAGGACTTGATTGCCAATCGACACCATCAAGACTGTATTCATATATTCCAAAACCACCAGTTACAACGGCTTCAATTGTAGACAATCCACTAGAAAAAGCCTCGGTTGTTAGTACTGCAACTATTGTCGCAGGACCAGAAGAGGTTGTGAATGAAATGGAATCTGAAGATTGACATCCAGTTATGGTATTGGTTACAATTACAGAATAGGTTCCTGCTGTAGTAATTGTATACAATCCACTATTTCCACTTGGGTTTGTCGGTGTCCATTGATAGGAGTATGCGCCGGGAGTTGTTGGGATAGCATTGAGGATTTGCGAACCTGAACCGGTTACTGGATCAACACACAAAATAAGATCTTGTCCTAAATCAAAATCAGGTAAAGGATTTACAATCAATCTTAAATATGGGCCTAATCCTGCACAATCGTAGAGATTACTCTCAATTCGTACCCAAATGGATTGATTGAAAGGATTGGTGTTTCTAAAGTTTGTGCGGTTTGTAATAGCATTTTGCTCAGAAATAGCATCGGCTTCATCAAAATAATAACTATACGTATACGATTGTCCTACTGGAAATTGAGCTGTTAATAACGGTTCAATTAACGTCAAATCAAAATAATCAATACCATCACCGTCGGGATCTGAAGTATTTAGGTAATCATCACAGGCATTAATTGTATAGGTATACGACGGAGGTATCGTGGTTGCAGATACTACAAGATTAACTTCCGCAGTTCTTGAACAACCAAATGTATTGGTAATTCGCGCCCAAACTTTATCGCCATTTGCAGCTGTGTGAACAATTTCGTTAGCAACAAAATCCGAATTGTTTTCTGCTCCAGTTATGCTATTGTGATAGGTAAAACTAAGACTGGTATCGGTTGAAATTCTTAAATTAGCTTGCGTTAAATTAAAGTTGGTAATGGCATCTGTATCTACATCACATTGTTTAAGTTCAACACTTGAATCCACAACAGGTAGAGGATTGACAACTAAATTAAATAAAGTAGTTGAAAAACACCCCGTAGTTGAATTGGTCAATCGTACATAAATTGTTCGATTAGTCGTAATAATACTTGTAATAGCATTTTGTCCTAAAAGCGCATCATTTTGATCGGTATGATACGTGATGTTAATACCGGTTTGTGTCCCTAAAATTTCAGCGTTTTTCAGCGTTAAATTAAAATTAACAATTCCATTTGTGTCGTCTCCATCTGTTGTGTCATCGCACAATTCAAAATTTGTGATGGGTAAAACAACAGGATTTGGATGAATAGTAGCCGCTAATGTAAATGTATTTCCCGAACAACCATTCGATCCGATAGGTGTAATAGTATACGTTATAATTACGGGAGCAGTTGTGGTGTTGGTATACACATCCGTAATATTTGTTGCTGAAGCTGTTGTTCTCGGACTTGCCGCTGGAACGTTTGTTGCATCACTAGAAGCCACGGTATAGGTATAGC
>NZ_JBILKB010000035.1:0-19434 GCF_044376915.1 Flavobacterium sp. | reverse complement strand
AGCAGGCGGAATAGTCGTAGCTACCATGCCCTTATTGCGTTCCAAAGAATTGAATACAATTATTGATTGCGCCGAAATTTCTCATGCGTTTTGCGATAGCGATTTAGCTGAAGAAATGCATTTAGTATCTTCTGATTTTCTAAAACACATATGTTATTATAGAAATTCCCATTTAGAAACGTTAATGGCATCCAAACCAAAAACATTCGTAAATTATCCTTCAAAATCAAATGATGTAGCATTAATTGGGTTTACTTCAGGTACCACAGGTTTACCAAAAATGACGGCGCATTATCACAAAGACATTTTAAATATTTGCGAAGCGTTTCCCAACTACTCCCTCCAACCCACTTCGGCGGATATTTTTACTGGAAGTCCGCCCATCGGATTTACCTTTGGTCTTGGTGGATTGGTGTTGTTTCCCATGTATTTTGGAGCTTCTACATTTTTAATCGAGAAACCGAGCCCTGATGTCGTCTTAAAAGCCATTCAAGATCATAAAATTACAATCTGTTTTACAGCACCAACTGCGTGGCGCGTGATTACTACAAAGATTCAAGAATACAATATTTCGAGTTTGCACAAATGTGTTTCTGCTGGTGAAACCTTGCCGTTGAAGGTTTGGCAAGATTGGTACGATGCTACCGGTTTAAAAATCATTGATGGTATTGGCGCTACCGAAATGTTACACATATTTATTTCGTCTAACGAAGAAAACATGAAACCCGGCGCAACAGGAAAAGCCATTACGGGTTACGAAGCTAAAATTATTGACCAACAAGGCAACGAATTACCACATAACGAGTCGGGAAGATTGGCGGTTCGAGGAATTACGGGGTGTAAGTACTTAAATCGTGAAGAAAAACAACGCGAATACGTTGAAAACGGTTGGAACATTACCGGCGATATTTTCCGTCAAGATGAAGATGGTTATTTTCATTTTGTAGCTCGTGGCGATGATATGATAATTTCTTCAGGGTATAATATTGCAGCAATTGAAGTAGAATCCGTACTTTTAACCCACGAAGATATATTGGAATGTGCGGTTGTTGGCCTACCCGATGAAGAGCGTGGCATGTTGGTTTGTGCGCACATTGTGTTACATGAAACTACTAAAGCTACTGATGCAATGAGAAACCATATTCAACAATGGTTCAAGGAAGTAGCGGCTCCCTACAAATATCCAAGAGTTATTAATTTTGTGGAAAATTTACCCAAAACTGAGACGGGTAAAATTCAACGTTTTAAGTTAAAATAAGTATAAAGATTTTAGTATTAAGTATCAAGATATATATAATGAGTCCATTTACAAAACAAGAAAAAGTTCGTTTTCAACATATAGATTATGCCGGAATAGTTTTTTATCCGAGATTTTTAGAAATGCTCAACGGTTTGGTGGAAGATTGGTTTGAAGAAGCATTAGACAGACCGTTTTCAAAAATGCACGAAACCAATGGTATTCCAACAGTTGATTTGAAAATTCAATTCAAAAATGCCGCACGTTTGGGCGAAATCTTGACCAAAAAACTTTGGGTAAAAGAATTAAAAAACTCCTCTATTCTTTGTGGTTTTCAGTTTGTAAATGAAACGGACGCTACCGTATTAGAAGGCGAAGTTACACTGGTAAATGTTGCTTTCAACGCAGAAAGAAACGGCATTAAAGCCGAACCTTTCACAGAAGACATAAAGAATAAAATTATGAATTACCAATTATGAATTACGATGCAATAGCATTTAATTCATAATTGGTAATTTTAAATTCGTAATTAGAAACTATGGAATTCAAAAAATTCAAAGCCGCTACTGTTCAAACCTCACCTGTATTTCTAAACGTAGAAAAGACAGTTGATAAAGCGATTTCTTTTATTAAAGAAGCGGCCTCAAACCAAGTAAAACTTATTGCTTTTCCCGAAGTATTTATTTCAGGCTATCCCTATTGGAATTGGATCATGACGCCTGTTCAAGGAAGCAAATGGTACGAAGAATTATATAAAAATTCGGTGGATATTTCTGGACCTGAAATTCAAAAATTATGCTTGGCAGCTAAAGATAACAATATGCATATCGTGATGGGAATCAACGAACGAGGCAAAAGTTATGGCGAAATTTACAATACCAATTTAATCATCGATAATAAAGGTATCATCATCGGAAAACACAGAAAGTTAGTGCCTACATGGGCCGAAAAACTCACGTGGACTTCTGGTGACGGTTCTTCTCTAAAAGTATATGACACAGAAATTGGTCCTATCGGAACCCTAGCTTGTGGCGAAAACACCAATACTTTGGCACGTTTTACACTACTTTCTCAAGGCGAATTGATTCATATTGCCAATTACATTTCGCTTCCGGTAGCACCACCCGATTACGACATGGCGGAAGCAATAAAAATTCGTGCCGCTGCGCATTCGTTTGAAGGCAAATTATTTACCATAGTTTCGTGTTCGACGGTTTCACAAGAAATTAAAGATGCATTACGTGCCGATGTGCCAAATGTAGATGAATTATTAGACAGAAAAAGCTCAGCATTCTCAGGCTTTATTGGTCCGAATGGTGCCGTAATTGGTACACCGCTAATTGATGATGAAGGCATTGTATATGCTGAAATTGACTTAGAAAAGTGCATCCAACCGAAACAAATGCACGATATATTAGGACATTACAACCGATTTGATATTTTTGATTTACGAGTAAACACCGCTCCCACTCGAAATATTACCTTTATTGATAATCACGAAGACTTTAATAAAAAATAAATAATTGATGACTGAGGTACTCGAAGTCACCAATTTAAAATAAAAACTATGGAAGAAAATAACTTTTCAGATGACCAAATCGGTCGTGCAAGAGTACAAGATTCACCCGAATTTGTTGCCTATTACAAAGAGCTAGAAACCCTTGGCGCAGGTGCTTTATGGACCGTTGCCAATGACATCGAACCTTGGGAACCGCGTTCGTCATCTGTTCCAATGCTTTGGAAATATGATGATTTACGCGATTTAGTTTTAAAATCATCCGAATTAGTAACGCCAGAACAAGCCGGAAGACGTGTGGTTTATTTGGTAAACGACAAGCGAAAAGATGTTTCGGCAGCCGTGGGTTGGTTGTATACCGGAATTCAAGTTACACGTCCGGGCGAAAGCACTTCAGCACACCGTCATAAAGCATCGGCATTGCGATTTATCATGGAAGGTGAAAAAGGCTACACCGTTGTGGATGGCAATAAAATCATGTTGGAAGTGAATGATTTTGTTATTACACCCAATTCCACTTGGCACGAACACGGTGTAGAAGAAGGCGGTAAAACTTGTATTTGGCAAGACGGCTTGGATATTCCGTTGGTAAATGCTTTGGAAGCGAATGATTATGCGGTGTATGACGGCAAGCAGCCTTTAGTAAAACCGCTGAATTATTCACCAATAACGTATGGCTTTGCCGGATTGATTCCTGCTGACAAAACGTGGGACAAGCCCTATTCTCCTTTATTCAAATATTCGTGGAAAAACGTATATCCTGCTTTATTAGAAGCGCAAAAAGTAAATGATGTCAATCCGTTTGATGGGATTTTTATGCAATATTCTAATCCGTTAACGGGTGGCCATGTAATGCAAACCATGGGTGCCGCAATGCAATTATTACCAGCAGGTTTTAAAGGAAAAGCACACAAACATACCGGTTCAATAGTCTATCAATGTGCCAAAGGAAAAGGTTTTTCCATCATCAACGGACAACAATTTGATTGGAAGGAAAGAGATATTTTCTGTGTTCCGAGTTGGGCTTGGCACGAACACCATAACGCATCCGAAACCGAAGATGCTTGTTTATTTCAATTCAACGATTTACCCGTAATTGAAAGTTTAGGACTTTTTCAATCAAGAGATTTGGAAGACAATAATGGTCATCAATAAATATAATTGATTATGAATTTTAAAAAAGTAACACTTCTAATTGTATTCGTGTCACAATTTTTTGTAGCTCAAAATGTTGATTTTGACAAAGGGACTATTCTTCAAAAAAAATATTATGAAGTAATTCAATATGAATCTGTATATGATAAAATTATTATTCCCGTAACTATAAACGGTAAAAATTATAGATTTCTATTAGATACTGGAGCGCCGAATTTAATTTCTAATGAAGTTATGCAAGAATTAAATTCAGTATCAACGAAAAATATTAATGTAAATGATGCAAATAACTTAAATCAGACTATGCAATCGGTCGTGATTCCGAAAATTGAAATTGGAAATTTAACATTTGAAAGTCAAGTTGCTTTGGTTTTTGATTTAAAAAATCACAATCTTTTGAGTTGTTATAATATTGACGGATTCATTGGAAGTAATTTATTAAAGACTTCCATTTTAAAGATAGATAAAAAAAATCGAAACCTAATTATTACAGATCAAATTGAATTATTAAATGTAAAGGTAAAACCTATTAAAATTGAATTATTTGGTAGTCAAAAAGCACCCTATATTGAACTTAATTTTTCAGGAAAAAACAAAGAAAAAGCTTCAGATATGGTATTATTTGACACAGGAATGGATGGTTTGTATGATATGTCAAAACGTGCATTTACAGCTTTTGAGAAACAAAATATTTTTGAAATAAAAGGAGAATCAGAAGGACTAAGTAGTGTTGGACTATTTGGATCAGGAAACCCTAGTTTACAAAGATTGGTTTTTCTTGAAAACACTTTTTTAAATAATAAATCAATAGAAAACTTGTATTCCAATACAACTGATGATAGTAATTCAAGAATTGGGCTAGAATTTTTGGATTATGGAAATGCAATTCTCGATTTCAAGAAAAAGAATTTTTATTTTGAAGCAAATGAAACAATAATTCTTTCAAATAAGGAGCCTAAATTTGCACTAACAATTTTTGATAATAAGCTTATAGTTGGTTTAGTTTGGGATAAAAATTTATCTGAAAAAATTAAATTTGGTGACGAGATACTCAGTATAGATTCTTTTAAAATTAATGAAATGAAGTTGTGTGAATGTCTAAATTTAAAAAAATATGTAAAAAACAAAAATCTTTACACAATTGAAGTCAAAAATAAAGAAGGCCAAATCAGCGAAATTAATATTGAAAATTAATAAATATAAAAAACTTTGCTACTTTGTAATTTAGCAACTTTGTAACTTAATAAAACATGAAACTACTTACCTACAAAACACAAGACACCGAGCCACGTTTAGGCTTCATTCATAACAATCAAGTCATTGATATGGAAGATTTTGGTGAAATATCCAATTTCCCATTACCCAATGATATGTTGGATTTAATTGATATGGGCTTTGAAATTATTGCTGAAATAAGCGAATTAATTTCGGAAACACCAGAAAATTTCTTCGAAGAAATTGCTTATGAAACGAACGAAGTTACGATTTTAGCGCCCATCGAGAAACCACGTAAAAACATTGTCGGCATTGGTTTGAACTACACCGAACATGTCGCAGAGAGTGCTCGAACATTGGATACGACAGGTAAATTACCTTCAAAGCCTATCATATTTTCAAAACCACCTACAACGGTTACGGCAACGAATACTGAAATTATAAAAAATACAAAATTGACGTCGCAATTGGATTGGGAATGTGAATTAGCCGTTGTGATTGCTAAAAAAGGAAAATATGTAGCTAAAGAAGATGCAATGGATTATGTGTTTGGTTACACCGTAATTAATGATATTTCAGCGCGCGATTGCCGTAGAGAAGGCCAATGGATTGTATCTAAAGGACAAGATACTTTTGCGCCAATGGGTCCTTATTTAGTTACAAAAGACGAAATTGAAAACCCACATCATTTGAATCTATCGTTAAAAGTAAATGGTGTTGAAAAACAAAACTCGAATACAAAATTTATGTTGTTCAATATTAATGATTTGGTGGAAGATTTGAGCATCGTATTTACTTTAGAACCTGGCGATATCATTGCTACAGGCACACCTTCAGGCGTTGGCGCAGGTCGTGATCCACAAGAATGGTTGTATGATGGCGACGTAGTAGAGGCTACTGTGGAAGGCATTGGAACGATTGTAAATACGGTAAAAGAAATATAATTTATTGACTCAATTATAGCGATTATGAAATACAGAATAGGTCAAATAGTTCCATCTTCTAATGTTACGATGGAAACCGAAATACCCGCTATTTTTCGCTCGCGCGAAACCATTTTACCAGAACGTTTTACGTTTCACAGCAGTAGAATGCGCATGAAAAAGGTAACCAAAGAAGAATTGGAAGCCATGGACGCCATGAGTTTAAAATGTGCACAAGAATTATCGGATGCGCATGTAGACGTTATGGGATATGCCTGCTTGGTTGCCATTATGAGCATGGGGCGCGGTTATCATTGTGTTTCGGAAGTAAATTTACACCAAGAAACCGTTGCTAATGACTTCCCTACTCCTATTGTCACTTCGGCGGGTGCCTTGATTAATGGATTGAATGTATTGGGAGCAAAACAAATTTCGATTATAACACCGTACATGCGACCGTTAACAGACAAAGTAGTTGATTATATCGAGCATCAAGGGATTAAAGTAAAAGAAAGTATTGCTTTAGAAATACCGGATAACTTAGAAGTAGCGGCTCAAAACCCTTTGAATTTAATTGAAATTTACAAACAATTGGATTTGACTGACGTAGATGTATTGGTCGTTTCGGCTTGTGTACAAATGCCTTCTTTGGAATCCATTGATATCATACAAGCAGAATGTGGAATTCCGGTTACTTCAGCTGCCGTGTGTACAACCTACGAAATGATGAAAAAATTAGGGATCGAAGCAAAAGCACCTATTGGTGGTGAATTGCTGAATGGTAACTATTAAAAGAAACCCCAAAAAAGAATAAATTCTAATTTGGGGTAGAAAAAATATATGAAGGGGGATAATAAAAATGATTTAAAAGTCTATTTATACTTCTATCTTTCTGATTATGAAGGCAAATATATAAATTTTTATTTATAATTTAAAATATTATACTATAATTTTAAAATTTATTTTTATCTCATAAAAAAAGACACGTTAATTCTCACGTGTCTTTTTTTTATGTAAAGCATTAATTAATAAGCCAACAAGGCTTTTAATTCGTATTCAAATCTGTTTTTTGGAAGGTATTGATCCTCTAAAGATTTCATAAAAGGTATCGCCGATTCAATACTCGCTACTCGTTTAACAGGAGCATCTAAATACTCAAAACAATTTTCCATTATCATGGCTGAAATATCGCTGGCAACACCACCAAATAAGGTGTCTTCTTGTAAAATAATTACCCGATTGGTTTTTTTAACCGAACAATAAATAGCCTCCCAATCTATAGGCTGCAAGGTTCTCAAATCCAATAGATCTGCTTGTATATCCGAGTTTTTATCTAAAGTTTCCAAAGCCCAGTGAACTCCAGCACCAAATGAAATAATAGTTACATCCGTTCCTTTTTTAATCAATGATGCTTTTCCGAATGGCAAAGTATAATAATCTTTTGGCACATCTTGATATATACTTCTATACAATTGCTTGTGCTCGAAGAACAATACCGGATTCGGATCATTAATTGCAGTATTCAACAAACCTTTAGCATCATAAGGAAAAGCGGGATAAACCACTTTTAAACCAGGCGTTTTGGTAAACCAAGCTTCGTTCGTTTGCGAATGAAAAGGTCCGGCTTGCGTGCCACCGCCACAGGGCATTCTTACCACAACATCCGATTTTTCTTGCCAACGATAGTGTTGTTTGGCCAATAAATTTACGATAGGATTAAAACCGGTGGAGACAAAATCAGCAAACTGCATTTCGACAATCGCTTTGTAGCCGTTAATTGACAATCCATTAGCTGCAGAAACCACTGCACTTTCACAAATAGGGGTATTTCTAACCCGATCTTTACCAAATTGGGCCACAAACCCGTCCGTAATTTTAAAAGCACCACCATATTCGGCAATGTCTTGTCCCATAATAACCAAATTCTCATGACGTTCCATGGATTGTCTTAAACTGGAGGAGATCGCATCGATAAGGCGGATATTTTCAGTTTCTGAATTTGGCATAACTTCTTTATATTCAAATGATTTGTATACATCATTTAATTCTTCATCTAAAGTAGCAACTATCTCAGGCTCTTCTTGCACATTTGCCCAATCGGTATCAATCTCTTGTTTAATTTTAGTCCGAATGCGCTCCTCTTCCTCTTCAGTCAATATCGAAGTCGACATCAGAAAATTTTTAAAATTTTCGACGGGGTCTTTAGCAGCCCAAAGATCCATCAATTCTTGAGGAACATACTTCGTACCACTCGCTTCCTCGTGTCCGCGCATTCTAAAGGTTTTAAACTCTAGCAACACAGGACGCGGATTATCAATCATAGATGCTTTTAATGTAGCAATTAAATGATATACTTCTAAAATATTATTTCCGTCTAAAATGTGACTCTCCATACCGTACCCTATACCTTTATCGGCTAAGTTTTCACAACGGTATTGCTCATTTGTAGGTGTCGATAATCCGTAACCGTTATTCTCAATAACGAATAAAACGGGTAATTCCCAAACGGCGGCAATGTTTAAAGCTTCATGAAAATCACCTTCAGATGTTGCGCCTTCACCTGTAAATACCGCTGTAACTTTCCCGTTATTTCGTAATTTATTGGCCAATGCAATTCCGTCTGCAATACCAAGTTGCGGACCCAAATGCGATATCATCCCAATAATTTTATAATCTTGTGTTCCAAAATGAAAACTTCGATCTCTGCCTTTGGTAAATCCATTGCGTTTTCCTTGCCATTGTGAAAACAAACGGTGCAATGGAATTTCACGCGTAGTAAAAACACCTAAATTTCGGTGCATGGGCAAAATGTATTCATCAGTATCTAAAGCAGCTGTTATTCCCACCGAGATCGCCTCTTGACCAATGCCCGAAAACCATTTTGAAACTTTTCCTTGGCGAATGAGGATCAACATTTTCTCTTCAACCAAGCGTGGTTTCAGTATTTTTTTATATAAATCTACTAATTGGGAATTGGATAATTCTTTTCTTTCAAAGTTCATATTAGGAACAATTAATTTTCTTCAAAAGTAATAAAAAATAACATTTTTAAAGAGATCTGTGATAAAAAACAAATACTATTTCAGGAAGAAAATATACTATTAAATTTTTAGTTGAAAACACAAAGTAATAGTCACCTTATTCCTTTCAACTCTTTAAAAAAATAATTACATTTGTCTAATGGTTAAGCCATTAAATCAACTGTAAATAAATTGAAGTATGCAACAAATTCCTAGTGTTGACTTACGTGATTTCCTGTCGGACGATCCGACACGTAAACAAAAATTTGTAAATGAAATCGGAAAAGCCTACGAAGATATTGGTTTCGTAGCATTAAAAGGTCATTTTTTAAATGATGAATTGGTTGAAAATTTATATACCGAAGTGCGTAATTTTTTCAATCTTCCCCTGGAAAATAAAGTCAAGTATGAAATTCCGGGTATTGGAGGACAAAGAGGTTATGTTTCCTTTGGAAAGGAACATGCAAAAGGACGCTCTGCTGGAGATTTAAAAGAGTTTTGGCATTTTGGTCAGTATGTTAGTGAGAATTCAAAATATGCAGCTGAGTATCCAAAAAACATTGAAGTTTCTGAATTACCAAATTTTAACACTACTGGTAAAGAAGCCTATAAAATGTTAGAAAAAACAGGTATTTATGTCTTGCGTGCATTGGCTTTGTATATTGGTTTAGACGAATTTTATTTTGATCCTTACATCAAAGACGGGAACAGTATTTTACGCCCCATACATTATCCGCCTATTACTGATGAACCTAAAGATGGTGCAGTTAGAGCTGCAGCTCATGGCGACATCAATTTGATTACCTTATTAATGGGAGCGCAGGGAAAAGGTTTGCAAGTGCAAAATCATAATGGCGAATGGATTGATGCTATGGCGCAACCCGATGAATTGATGATCAATGTAGGTGATATGTTATCGCGTCATACCAACAATAAATTAAAATCAACCATTCACCAAGTGGTGAACCCACCAAGAGAATTATGGGGCTCTTCTCGTTATTCTATTCCATTTTTTATGCATCCAGTTAGCGATATGAATTTAAATTGTTTGCCAGAATGCATTGATGAAAAAAATCCGAGATTATTTGAAGACATCACTGCTGGCGATTATTTAAACGAACGATTGGTAGAATTAGGATTGATTAAAAAATAAATAATAAGATAGAAATGAAGAATTGGGAGTTAGAAATTTTTTGATTTTTAATTCTCAATTTTTAATTTAAAAGTATCATGGACTTACAAGAACAATTAAAAAAGTTATTTCCTGACCACGAAGTATCTAATGAATCGGAACCAATTACAGCAACACCTCATGAATTATACGTTCAGCAAGAACCTATGATTTGCAAGTACGAAAAACGAAAAGGAAAACCCACCACCATCATATCAGGTTACGAAGGTGACGATGAAGATTTTAAAATACTCGCTAAAGAAATCAAAAGTAAATTGGCAGTAGGTGGTTCGTTCAAGGATAGCGAAATCATCATTCAAGGTGATTATCGTGACAAGATTATGAAACTCTTACAAGAAAAGGGTTTCAAAACAAAACGAGTTGGCGGATAAATTTCTTTCAAGTTTCCTATTCAAAGTAGCGACTCTAAAACCTGACACGAGGCGAATCCGAACAGAGCGAAGCTAAACTTTAAACTAAAAAAAAATGATAGCAGCATCAGAATTAATAGTAAATCCAGACGGAAGTGTCTATCACATCAATCTAAAACCGGGCCAAGTTGCGCAGAATATCCTATTTGTAGGTGATCAGAACCGTGTAGAAAAAATCACCCAGCATTTTGATTCGATTGAATTCAGCACCCAAAAGCGTGAATTCAAAACCCAAACAGGAACCTACAAAGGCAAACGAATTACAGTGATGTCAACGGGTATTGGTCCCGATAATATAGACATTGTAATGAACGAGTTAGATGCTTTATTCAATGTTGATTTTGAGACGAGAAAAATAAAAAAAGAATTAACATCATTAAATATAATTCGCATAGGGACATCGGGATCATTACAAGTGGACATTCCTTGTGAAAGTATTGTGATGAGCCAGTATGGTCTTGGATTAGACAACATGCTTCGCTCCTATTTGATCGATACGATTTCCGAAACCGAAATAGAAGATGCTTTTATAGCGCAAACCCAATGGGACCTTCGCAAAGGCCGTCCTTATGTGATAGCTGGGAGTTCAAAATTGGTAAAACGATTTGAAAGTGATGCCATTTTTAAAGGTTTCACAGGAACTGTAGGCGGGTTTTACGGTCCCCAAGGGCGTGTCATTCGTTTGGGTATTCAGGATTCTGATTTGAATACCAAAATGGATCGTTTCAATTATAAGGGCATTCAGATGACCAACTTAGAAATGGAAACCGCTGCCATTTATGGCTTAGGAAAATTAATGGGGCACGAATGTTTGTCATTGAATGCCATCATTGCAAATCGGGCAACAGGAATGTTTAGTGAAGACCCATATAAAACTGTAGATGCTTTGATTGAATATACGTTACATAAATTAGCAGAGTAAAAATGACATTTCGTTTTGCACGACATACCAATGATTTAGAACAAATTAAATCCTTTTATATTGCTATTTTAGGTTTTGAATTGCTTGGTGCTTTTGAAAATCACAATGGCTATGATGGCGTTTTTATTGGAAAATCAAATGAAAATTGGCATTTAGAATTTACAAAAACAAAAGAAGTTATTTGCTTTGATTTTAAAGAGGATGATACTCTCGTTTTTTACCCAGAAAGTAAAATGGAGTTTGACTTACTTATTAATAAATTACAATCTCATGAAATTGAATTTATTAAAGCTAAAAATCCCTATTGGAATGAAAATGGAAAAATGATTTTAGATCCTGATGGCTATAGAATACTAATTTCAGATTTCAGATTTAAAAATTAGAGCATGATAAAACTTGAATCTTCACGACTTCTTTATCGCCCTTTTGATGTGTCAGATGCTCAGGACTTGTTTGCAATGGATGCTAATCCAATTGTGCACAAATACCTTTGGCAAAAGCCTTCCATTAATATTGACGAATCGCTCCAAATTATTGACTATTTACTGAAACAGTACAACGAAAATGGAATTGGTCGGTATGCTACTATTTTAAAAGAAACGGGGGAATTTATTGGCTGGACGGGCATCAAATACATCAACGATCATGTTGAAAATGGGCAGACAAATTTTTACGATTATGGCTACCGATTAAATGAACCCTTTTGGAATAAAGGCTATGCAACTGAAGCTACAACGTTTTGGTTAGACCATGGTTTCAACACCCTAAAAATAAAAACAATGAACGCCTATACGCATGCTGAAAATGGAGTTTCCAATCATATTTTAGGAAAAGCTGGTTTTCAAGAAATGGAAACCTATTACAACGACGACAATGTGGCTTGGAAATGGTGGCAATTTGAAAATAATCTCATTAAATAGCCGTACTTTTGTGCGCAAGTAAACTACAAATGAAAATAATCCTTACAGGTGCAACTGGTGTTTTAGGCTCACACATCATGTATGATGTTTTAGAGCACTTTATCAATAATAACATCCAAGGAACCTTATTTTTAATAACCCGTAATAAAGGAAAAGTAGCAGCAAAAGACCGAATAACCGAATTGCTTTCGAGTCATTATACGCCAAAATTTTTATTGGATAAAGGCACAACTACCTTGCTCAAATATATCACAATCATTGATGCCGATTTAGCGCAACTTGAAAATACGGCACTTGAACAATTGAAAGGGGCATACTTTATTCATTCGGCTGGCTATGTTAATTTATCGACAGACGAGGATCAAAAAGAAAAAATATTTCATGAAAATGCATCCATTACTAAGGCCATATTTAAAGCGTTTTCTCCTTTTATAAAAAAATTCATCTACATCAGTACGGCTTTTTCATCGGGAGCTCGATCCGGACTAATAGCGAATGATTTTCATAATTTAGAATTCCAATTGGACCATCGCAATGCGTATGAAAATGCAAAATTTCATTCCGAGGCATTCGTCATTCAACAATGTTCGCAATTGCAACTCCCCTATCAAATATTACGCCCTAGTGTCATTGGAGGAAAAATGTTGGGTCTAGAAAACCGCTATTTTATTCCAAAATATATGGTGTTTTATTTGATGGCTAAATTTTTTCATTTCACTGCCCAACGAAAAGCATTTCAAGAAAATGTCCGTTTTACCATAAATGAAAATACCGGGTTAAACATCATTCCTGTAGACTATGTTTCAAAAGTTATTGTAAAAACGTTTCAACGTACCGATATTACACAATTGAATATTGTGCATAATGAAAGCTTTAATTTGGTAAAGGGATTACAACTCATCATGAAAGAAGTGGGCTATACAAATTTTAGTATTTTACCCAATGCACTCGATTTTGATTATAAAAATACCATCGAAAAATTATATTATGAGAGTATCGGTAAACATTTAAAGCCCTATTTGACTTCGGCTGCGAATGAATACGACACAACGCTTTTGAATTCGATACTTGAAATACCAAAACTAGATGCCGAATCGTTTACAGACATGATTCGATATGCAAGATTACACAACTTTAAAGATATTAATGTTTAAGTTTATTCATGAAGACCATTAAAATTGCTGGAGTGCCAGAACATTTCAACTTGCCATGGCATTTGTGTATTGAAGACGGCGAATTTAATGCCGTAGGAATTGATATACAATGGACCGATGTTCCAGAAGGTACCGGGAAAATGTGCCAAATGTTGCGCACCGGAGAAACCGATATAGCCGTGCTACTCACCGAAGGAATCATTAAAGATATTACCGAAGGAAATTCGGCTAAGATTGTACAAATTTACGTACAGAGTCCTTTAATATGGGGAATTCATGTCGCCATGAAGGCACCGTATCAAAACCTGTCAGATTTAGAAAATAAAAAAGTGGCCATATCCAGAATGGGCTCGGGTTCGCATTTGATGAGTTTAGTCAATGCCACGAATCAACAGTGGAATACCGAAGACTTGCAATTTGAAATTGTCAACACAATAGAGGGTGCCGTTGATAGTCTTACAAATGGCATTGCCGATTATTTCATGTGGGAACGTTTTATGACCCAACCCTTAGTGGATCAAAAAATATTCCGACGCATCGCCGAATGTCCTACACCTTGGCCGTGTTTTGTTATTGCGGTTCGAAACGAACTTTTGGAATCGGATCCAAATATCGTTCAACAAATTCTTGAAACCATTAATACAACCACACGAGAGTTTAAAGAGATTCCTAGTATTGATAGAACTCTTGCCGTGAAATATAATTTAGAACATGCTGCCGTACAAGAATGGCTAAGTGTAACCCGTTGGTCCCAAAAACAAATGACAAAAGAAGCACTTGATAAGCTGCTGAAGGCACTTTATGAAATGCAACTTGTGTCTAGAATTTTACCTTTGGAAGCATATCTTTCTAAATAGTCCGTATTTCCAAACAATGATGTCTAAAAAAACATTTGATCTTCATACACTTAAAGAAAAATTTTCTTTACCAGAGTCGTGGACAAATAGCATCATTTTCATCTTAAATGTATTAATCGCCATACCAGTATTTCTGATAGCGCATCAAAATTTGGTAACTATTAATTGGCCCGGGCATTTGGATCGAATCATCTTGTTTTTACTAATCATAGTTCTTATTCAATTGGTTTTACGATTAGTAAAAACTATTATTGTTTTAGTAATTATCTTTTATTTTATTGCTTTATTTATTGGAACCATTTTTGGTAATTATGGTTTCACTAGGGTTTTTGAAGATTATCGATATATGATTTATGCCATGCAAGATAATCCCAACCCTCAAGATATAATTATTTCAAAATTGTTGCCATTTCCAAACAAATCAAAAATCAGTAAAGCGGTCGATTTTACAAATGCAAACGTGCGCAACTTTGCCGTAAATGCTACAACAAAGCATTTTGGAACGCAGCAGCAAAAAGGTAAGAATCGAATTATGATACAATGCTTTGCAGTTTTTAAAGAAATCAACAGCCGATGGAATTATGTAAACGATCCAAAAGGCAGAGAATATATTGCATATGCATCCGAAAGTGTACAACATTTTTCGGGTGATTGCGACGATCATGCCATTCTTATGGCCGCTTGTATCAAAGCAATTGGAGGTACACCAAGAATTATTCATACGGGTGGTCATTTGTATCCCGAGTTATTAATTGGAAACAGCTCTGATTTAGAAACAGCACTCTATTTTATAAAAGAAGTTTTATTTATCAAGGAAAGCGAATACGAGCAAATTCATTACCATATTGATGAAAGAGGTCAAATTTGGCTCAATTTAGATTATACCGCAACTTATCCCGGTGGAGAATTTATGCGAGAAGAAATACTAGGAGCGTTAACCTTTTAATGCTTCCAATCGATTTCTTGCTTATTATGGGATTTTAAATAGTCATTTGTTTTTTTAAAATGTTGGTTACCAAACCACAAACCTCTGTTGGCACTTAAAGGAGACGGATGTCCTGATTCCAAAACCAAGTGTTTGTTACGATCGATTATTGTTCCTTTCTTTTGGGCAAAACTTCCCCAAAGTAAAAACACCAAATGCTCACATTCTTCATTTAATAGGGCAATTACAGCATCAGTAAAAAGATTCCATTTCAAATGTTTGTGGCTGTTAGCGCTATCTTTTCGTACAGTCAATCCTGAATTCAACAACAAAACACCTTGGGTGGCCCAACGTTCTAAATTGCCCGAAATAGGAAACAAAATTTGATTGTACTCAGACTGAATTTCTTGAAAAATGTTTTTTAATGAAGGTGGAATTGCCACGCCATCGTTAACAGAAAAACACAAGCCATTTGCTTCACCCGTTCCATGATAAGGATCTTGTCCAATAATTACAACTCGCGTGGCGTCAAAATCAAACTGCTCAAAGGCATTAAACAGCATTTCCTTGGGTGGAAAACAAATCGTTGTTGCATATTCCTGCTCAACCTGTACCCACAATTCTTTAAAATAAGGCTTCTGAAATTCACTAGCTAATTGTTGGTGCCAAGATTGATTATTGATCAACATTTTATAAATTTTATCAAAAATATAAATTTCTATTGCAATATGGCTTTTTTACTTTGTAACTTTGACCGTATAGAAAAAGAAAAATGATTTCGATTACCCAAAAAACGCTACAGGATTTAGAATTCAATACGATATTAGAAACGATAGCCAGTCGTTGTAATACCGATATTGGCCACTCTAAAGCGTTGGCCATTGCTCCCATCAAAGACAAAAATGAATTGCTTATTAATTTGGAGCAAACGTCAGAATATCTATCCTCTTTTTCAAATAATAATGCCTTACCCAATCATGGTTTTGAAAACATTCTATTTGAATTACAGTTTTTAGCCATTGACGATAGTTTTTTAGAAGTAAGCAGTTTTAAGAAAATTTCAAATCTAACAGAAACTGCAATTACCTTGATTCTTTTTTTGAAAAAATTTGAGAGTTATTACCCTAAACTCTATCAAAGAACTGCAACAATTGATTGTGTAAAATTGATTACCCAACGAATCGATGAAGTAGTCGATAAATTCGGAATCATTAAAGATAATGCTTCTCCCGATTTAATCGATATCCGACGTAACATTAATGTTGTACGGGGAAAAATCAATCAAAGTTTTGGAATGGCTTTGAACCAATACCATTCGTTAGGCTATTTAGATGACATCAAAGAAACCGTAGTTGAAAACCGACGCGTTTTAGCCGTATTGGCAATGTACCGAAGAAAAGTAAAAGGGTCTATTTTAGGTACTTCAAAAACGGGCAGTATTGCTTATATCGAACCCGAATCGGCGCAGCGTTATTCTCGCGAATTGAATAATTTGGAATTTGAAGAGCGGGAAGAAATCATGCGGATATTGAAACGTTTGACCAATGATATTCGCCCTTTTTTAGATACCCTTGCGGCCTATCAAGACTTATTAAGTGATGTGGATGTTATTGCTGCAAAAGCAAAATATGCGCGTTCGATTAATGGTCTGCTCCCCACAATTACCGATAAAAAAAGAATGTTTTTTAGAGAAGCCTATCACCCAATTCTCTATTTGAATAACAAAGAAAAGAAAGAAATTACCTATCCACAAACTATTGAATTACATCACGAAAGTAGAATTATAGTGATCTCAGGACCCAATGCAGGCGGTAAAACCATTTCTTTAAAAACAGTGGGGTTGCTTCAATTAATGCTTCAAAGTGGTATGCTAATTCCGGTACACGAACGCAGTGAAACGTTTTTATTTGACCGAATACTCACCGATATTGGAGACAATCAATCGATAGAAAACCATTTAAGCACCTACAGTTACCGATTGAAAAACATGAATTATTTTTTAAAGAAATGCAATTCAAAAACGTTGTTTCTAATCGATGAGTTTGGAACCGGCTCAGATCCCGAATTGGGAGGTGCACTAGCAGAAACTTTCCTTGAAGAATTTTACGATCGTGAAGCTTTCGGAATCATAACGACGCATTATAGCAACTTGAAGATTTTGGCCAACGAATTGCCGTTTGCTTCAAATGCCAATATGCTCTTTGATGAAAAATCATTAGAGCCCATGTATAAATTACTATTAGGGCAAGCTGGAAGTTCTTTTACTTTTGAAGTAGCCCAGAAAAACGGGATTCCGTTTGGATTGATCAATAGAGCAAAAAAGAAAATAGAAGGCGGAAAAGTTCGTTTTGATAAGACCATTGCCAATTTACAGAAAGAACGCTCCAAGCTCGAAAAAACGTCATTGAATTTAAAAGAAGAAGAATCCAAAGCACGGGAAGAAAGCAAAAAAATGGAAACCATTAATGCTAAAATTCAAGATAAACTCGAGCGCTATCAAGAACTATATGATGCTAATCAGCGTTTAATTTATATCGGCCAAAAGATTGATGACATTTCCGAAAATTATTTCAATAATAAAGATAAGAAAACGTTAATTGGTGAATTTTTAAAAATGATTGAAATCGAAAATTCGAAACGTAAAAAAATATCCGCAAAAGAGAAGAAAGCGAAAGAAGTAATTCAAAAAAAGGTAGTAGAAGAAATACAAGTAAAAGTGGAAGCCATTCGAAGCGTCAAAAAAGAGAAAAAAATAAAAGCTAAAATTGAAGAAGAAAACAAACCAAAAGTAATTTTAAAAGTTGGTGATCGCGTACGAATGATCGATGGAAAAGCGATTGGCACTATTGATGCCATCGAAAAAAATAAAGCCACAGTTAATTATGGCGTTTTTACCTCAAAAGTTAGCTTGGATCAATTGCAATATGTGCAGCCTGTTTAATCATTTCATCAAATTATGGAGCTACTGGAATTACCAAAAGGAAAAAAAATCATTCTATTTGATGGCGTGTGCAATCTATGTGATGCTGCTGTTAAATACATCATCAAATATGACAAATCGGATGTTTTTCGATTTGTATCCCTACAATCCGAGTTGGGCCAAAGTGTATTAAAACATATTGGTATCCAATCGGACTATATTGATAGTATCGTATTATATGAGCCGGGTGTTGCCTATTATTATAAATCATCGGCAGCACTTGAAATTGCAAAAAATCTCCAAGGTATTTTTACTGTTGCCACCTTATTTAGAATTTTACCCTCAGGAATTCGTGATCTGTTGTATGATTATGTAGCAAAAAACAGGTACAAATGGTATGGAAAAAAGGAAAGTTGTTGCGTATTGACTGAAAATTCTAGATTTTTATAGCATGACATTTGTCATATTTCTAACACTAATTTAATGCTATTTTTGAAAGTATTAAACAAAAGAAATCATGAACAAATTAGCTATACCACTCTACTCTCATGACAACGGAACATTTATAATGATTGGGGTATTTGCATTAGTCATTATTGGATTAGTAGGTGCTGTTCTCTTGATGATGAGTAGTGATAAAAGCAAAAAAAACGACCAATAATATTGGTCGTTTTTAATTTTAAGAGCTCACCTTGTTATTGCATTGCTTTTGCTTTTTCAGCTTGCCCAGTTACTTCATAAGCCATTTTTAAAATACTTTTGGTACTGGCGTGTGATGGATCAAGTGCAAAGGCTTTTTCAAAATCAGGTATAATGTTCATAAACATTTCTTTTCTTTTAGTCATTAATGCATCAAATTTCTTTTTATCAGCTCTTGAAGCATTAATCTCTGCAACCAGTTTTTCCTCTTCGCTCAAACCTGCGTACCCCAAATTATAATACAATTCAAATTCGCCTTTTTTTAGTTCCTCATCATTAGGTGCTAATACTCTCGCTTTTGTAAAGGTTACTTTTGCATTTTCAAAATCATTGTTTTGTCGGTATAATAAAGCTAAAATACGGAGGAAT
>NZ_JBILKB010000093.1:0-6225 GCF_044376915.1 Flavobacterium sp. | reverse complement strand
ATTGTGCCTGTTACCATTATTGGATTATTGGCGGTATTGGGATTGAATATCTCCGAATTTGGTTCAACAGAATCTTACTATGGCAATATGATTGTGGTGAGTAAATTCTCAACTGCTTTCTCATCTTTATTCATAGTCTTGACTATTTTCTTAGTGGCATTGGGACATAATTTTTATGAAAATCATCAAAGCAAAATCTCGGATTACATTGCCATCAAGGTCTTTTTGTTGTCTGGAGCTGTAGCTATGGTTTCTTTTGGCAACTTAGCCATGTTCTTCTTAGGTATCGAAGTATTGTCTATTTCTTTATATGTTTTAGCTGCCAGTGACCGTTTACTTTTAAAAAGTAACGAAGCCGGTATGAAGTATTTCTTAATGGGTTCTTTCGCATCAGGGATTTTACTATTCGGAATTTGTTTGGTTTATGGAGCAATGGGAAGTTTTGACGTAACTGAAATTAGCGAATTATCACAATCAGCAGAATTACCAGTTTGGTTTCCAATTGGAATTGCTTTATTGACTGTTGGGATGCTTTTCAAAGTGGCGGCAGTTCCTTTTCATTTTTGGGCACCAGATGTGTATGAAGGTTCGCCTGCATTGACAACTGCTTTGATGAGTACATTAGCGAAAGTAGTAGCCATGGCTACCTTATACAAGCTATTATCAGTAATGAATGCTGATATATCAGAAGCCTATAAAATGGTTATTGTAGCAGTTTCTATGACTATAGGGAACATCATGGCATTGAAACAAACCAATGTAAAACGTATGTTGGCTTTTTCAGGAATCTCACATGCTGGTTTTATGTTGATGACCTTATTGAGTTTATCGACTTCGGCGAGTAATCTATTGTATTATACCACTGCGTATGCGCTTTCAGGAATTGCTGCTTTTAGCGTGATTTTATACGTTTGTAAAAACCAACACAACGAAGACATTACGAACTTCCACGGATTAGGAAAGACACACCCCTTTTTAGCGGCTGTTTTAACTGCTTCTCTGCTTTCTATGGCTGGTATTCCAATTTTCGCGGGATTCTTTGCTAAATTGGTTTTATTCACTCAGACTATCGAAAATGGCTTTATTGCATTAGTGATTGTAGCGGTAATCAACTCGATTATTAGTGTAGGTTACTATTTCAAATTGATCTTAGCGATGTACACTAAAGAATCTAACGAAGAACGCTCTGGAAAACCTTTCTTGATTTATGCGGTGGCTTTTACCGCAATCACTTTAAATATCATTATTGGTTTATTCCCTTCTTTGGTATTGGACTTATTGGGATAAATCAATTTTGCCTTTATATTTCAAACCCGTCAAGAGTGATTTTGGCGGGTTTTTTATTGAAAAATGTTTTTATTGAAAAATAAATCCTACATTTGAGATTAACTTATTAAGCCAAATTTTACCCCACAAGGCATGAGTAAAAAAATAAATGTTTTAATTGTAATCCTTTTAAGTGTTGGATCTCTATTTTCTCAAACACTTTGTTCCGATTTTAAACTAACAGATTTTAAAATTAATGGCAATACTACATTGACCAATAATGAGGCTACACTTACTTTAGCTTTAAATAATCAATCCGGTTCAATCTGGAGTAATAAAAAAATTGATCTTTCAGAGGATTTTAGAATTAGTGCAGATTTAAATTTTGGTATACTTGATGACAGCGGTGCTGATGGTATTGCATTTGTAATTCAACCTCTTTCATCGGATATAGGAACTTTGGGTGGAGGAATAGGATATCAAGGAATTACACCCTCATTGGCCATAGAATTCGACACTTATTTCAATGTAGGATGGGATCCAGTTTCAAGTGACCATATTGCAATAATAAAAAACGGCAAAACAAATGATTTAACTTCCCATTCCGAATTCATGCCTTTCAAATCATTAAATAATATAGAAGATGGGCTTTGGCATGAAGTCATTTTTGAATGGAAGGCATCAACAAAAAAATTGAAAGTAACTTTTGACAATATCATTCAAATAGACACAACAATAGATATTATTGAATCGATTTTTTCAGGGAATAAAGACGTATTTTGGGGATTTACATCAGCCACAGGAGGTTCAGTAAACGTTCAAAAAGTTAGACTAAAAAATTATTGTTTGACTCTTGAGTCCTGTGCTAATATCCCAGAAATAATGGCTACCAAAAAAAATATTTGTAGTGGCGAACAAGTAAATTTATCAATTTCAAATTTACCCTTATTAAACAATACAGTCATTCCTTTACAAAGTGAATTTGAATATATAATAGGACAATTAAGCTCAACTAAAAATTCTTTAACAGGAACATGGCAAAAAGGAAAATCTCCTTTCGGATCTCAAATTTCAAGTCCGATTCCTGGATTAGAGGCTAACACCATATGGCCTATTAATTCCAAACTTTATCTACGAAAAAGCGTTAATTTATCAAATTTTGACATAAATACCCTCGAATGGAAAATAGCTGTAGATAACGGATATAAATTATTTGTTAATGGTAATTTAGTTAGTCAAGATTTTCAAGAAGGCTATTCTTATTTTTGGGAATACCAGGGTTCAATTCCAAGAACTTTTCTTAAAGAGGGTGACAATCTTATTGAATATGAATTGACGGATACAGGTGGACTTTCAGCTTTTGAAACACAGCTTACAGCGAATCCATTCTATTCCATTTTATGGTCAACTGGCGCAACTTCAACAACTATAAATGTTTCTCCAAATACAACTACTACATATTGGGTAGAGATAACGGCTAATGGAATTAAATGTAGAAAAAACATTACTATCAATGTTACTAATACGAATTCACCTACTGGGAGTTCAAGTCAAAGTTTATGTAATGAGAAAACAATTGCAGACATAATTGTAAATGGTTCAAATATTCTTTGGTATGCAACTGCAACAAGCACAACGCCATTAAACTCAAATACTAATCTTATCAATGGGACTTCCTATTTTGCTACACAAACTATAGGAGGTTGCGAAAGTAAAACTCGATTTGAAATATTAATTTCAATTGTTAATGTTCCCAATTTGTCTGGCGAAAGCATCCAAAAATTTTGCATAGAAAATGAGCCTTCCCTTAAAAATTTAATTGTAAGTAGTAACAATATAAAATGGTTTAATTCTATTACGAATGGTTTTCTTTTATCAGAATCTAGCAAATTAGAAAATAACACAACATATTATGCAACTCTAATTGATCCAACTTCAGGATGTGAAAGCCCTAAAAGATTAGCTGTAACTCCAGTACTAATTAAATGCGATTTAATCATTTACAATTCAATAAATAGGGAAGCAACTGATATGAGCGATCGACTTTATATTGATGATATTTCCTATTTTCCCAATAATTCTATTCAAATCTTCAATCGCTATGGAAGACTTGTATGGGAAACTAAAGGATATAATAATGCAACTAATGCTTTCAAAGGAAACTCAAACGTTTCTGTTTTTTTCCAAAAAGATGAAAATCTTCCTGACGGAACCTACTTTTATATCTTAAATTATTTCAATTTTATTGATCAAATACAAAGAGAAAAGAAGGGTTATCTTCAACTATTTAATGATTATTAATTACTTTAGTTTACCAATTTTGTTTATTCAAATAGTCTATCAAAAAAACACTAGAAACTATAGTTTCTTTTGATTTATTAAACTTAATAAAGTAATTATTGCTACATTTCTTACATTAAATTTTTATCCCCGAAAAATGAAAACAAAACTCGCCTTTTTTTTACTTGTTGTTATACTATTTTCGTTTACTAGTTACTCACAAACCTGGAATTTTAACGATCGTATTTCATTATTTATTGAAGCCAAATCACAACAACCAATTGTAATTATAAACGACTCCCTTTTCTATAAAAACGGAAAAAGATTTCAATTAAAAACTACTCAATTCCCGGGAAAAATAAGTGAATATCTTGCATTGAATATTGGTAAGAAAACCTTTTTAGCACACTCCGGTTGCGGACCCGTATTGGAATTTAGAAATGATTCAATTGTTAGGGTTGATAATTCTTATGTACATAATAGCCAGTTTGGCAATACCTCATTTGTATACAACAACCAGATCCATTATTTTGGAGGTTATGGTCTTTTTACCTACAAAAACATCATTACGCGATATGATTTTAAAAATGGAGAATGGAACCAAGAGCAAACTTATGGCGAAGAATTCCCAGAAGCAAGATGTTGCGAAGTATTTAGTTTTAGGAAAAACGATCATTTGTATATTTTTGGTGGGGTTGCAAACGACCCTAAAAACATTAGAGAGGTTAATGACGTCAAGCCAATTGTTTGGGACTTAGATTTAAAAACAATGACCTGGAGAAAAATGGGAACGTATAATACAGCACTTATTACTTCCCAATATGATGGTGTGCAAATAAAAAACAAATTATATCTATTTCATCAAATTCTTCTAGAAGTAGATTTGGAACAAAACATAGTTAAGAAATACGATTATTCTAACCATATCGTTCCAAAAGCTATGTTGGCAAAAAATGATTCTATATACGGTGTGTTCGAAAACAACAAAAGAAAACTCTATTTTTCAAAAAAAGCAATCGAAGATATTAAAGGCAAATATTTAGGTAGTGAGCCGTTTATTTTGCCTTATGGTGGAATACCTATTGAAAAATATGGTGTTTTGGGAGTGCTTGTATTATGTGTTAGTGCTGTCTTAATTTTCTTTTTTATAAGAAAAAGTAAAAAAAATACGAGTACTAAAATTACATTTAATAGAAAAACAAACGAATTTGAATTCAGACAAAAAAGGATTACTTCCTTCGAAGAGAATGAAAAAAAGGTGCTTCACTTTTTATTAGAACACCCTAATGAATATGTTTCGTTAAATACATTAAATGAACTATTTGAAAATTCAAAACAAACCGAAACTGTTACCGCAATAATCAAAAGAAGAGAATTAACGGTAAATAGTTTAATTGCAAAAGTTGCAATGATTACTGATATTCCTGAATCGGATTTACTATTAGAACGTAAAAACGCTGAAGACAAACGCTTAAAGGACGTTCTTTTATTGCCTGATTTGCTTGAAGAAATATAACCGACTAGTTAACTAATTTAAAACAACAAATCCCTTCTATTTCAATAATGGATTTGTTGTTTTAAGCCTTTATTTCTACCAAAACTTCACATACAATGCAAAAATTGTCAAGACTAAAGCCACAATTAAGATAGTAGTTTGCGGTTTCATTTTGAACATCGCTTTGTCGAGTTCAAAGGCTTTTTCATTGACCTTAGGCCCAGCCAAACTCACTGCAATCATTAAGAGCATCGTGAAGATAAAAGACAAGCCCATACAAATTAAAAACGGGATTTCGTAACCGCCTTTACCGTTAGGGTAAGCTGTGTACAACCAAGTGTCGTTGCCAAACCAAGCCGGAGCCAATTCATTAAACACCACAGACAAGGCAAATCCTGCCAATACACCCACAACAGCAGCTGCCCCAGTAGTGCGCTTCCAGAACATTCCTAAAATAAACATAGCAAACACACCTGGGCTAATAAAACCCGTATATTTTTGGATGTAGGTAAATCCGCCCACACCTCCAATACCTAAGGTATCGTTCCAAGTAAAAAGTACTGCCAGCAATAAAGCAGCAATAACAGCATATTTTCCAACATTCACTTGACTGGAATCCGAAGCTGTTTTTTGAATGTATTTTTTATGTATGTCTAAGGTATAAATGGTAGAAATACTATTGACTTTTCCTGCTAAAGAAGCTACAATCGCTGCAGTTAAAGCCGCTACCGAAAGTCCTTTCAAACCCGTTGGTAAGAAGGTCAAAATAGCCGAGTAAGCACCGTCTTTCCCTCCCACTAACTGTGGTAAATGACCACTTTCGTGTAAAACATAAGCAGCTATTCCTGGCAAAATCACTATTAAAGGCATAAACAACTTAATAAATCCGGCAAATAGAATTCCAGAACGAGCGGTATCTAAATCGGCCCCCAAAGCACGTTGGGTAATGTATTGGTTACATCCCCAATAATTCAAATTGATAATCCAAATTCCTGCCAAATACGCCATCAATCCCGGAATGGTTAAATACTTATTGATCTCTTCTTGTGAGGAAGTGGCTGTTGGCTCAGGCATAATCATTTTGAAATGTTCAGGTGCTTGTTCCATAATCACTTGAAATCCTGCAATAGCATCGTGACCAAACCCAAAATAATGACTCACGGTAGTCAATGCAATGTATGAAG
>NZ_JBILKB010000092.1:0-6370 GCF_044376915.1 Flavobacterium sp. | reverse complement strand
TTGTATGATTTTCATCAAAATAAGATAGAACTCATTATTCCTATTGAATATGGTTCTCAGGTACCGTCCATAAAAAAAACCATTCAAAAAACACCCTACTTCGTAAAAGCCAAAACCGAATCTATTTTTGAGAAAAACAACGTTTCGGTCTATGTGCCTGAAAATGCCTTTTATGCTAATTTTTATATGAATTTTGAGGTCAATGGTGATGTGGTAACCCTACACGATGATAGTGTGCCTGTGCACAAAAACATTACGTTGACCTTTAACGACGCAGCGGGGTTAACCGAAGCGCAATTGAGCAAAACGTATATTGCCACATTGGAAGGATATAAATTGGAATATAACAAAACCACACGCAAAGCCAATTCCTTTTCTACTAAAGTCAAGACCTTAGGAACCTATAAACTGGCTCAAGACACTACACCACCACGTATTTATAACGTCAATTTTGTCGAAGGAAAAACGTTGAAAGATCAAAAAACAATCAGTGTTTGTGCTGCCGACTTGCATTCCGATATTGCTTCATATAAAGGGTATTTGAATGGAAAATGGATTTTATTAGAATATGATTACAAAACAAATAAGTTGCTACACAATTTAGACGATGGCATTTGCGTTTCAGGGAGAAATGATTTAAAGATTGTCGTGACCGATAGTTTGCAAAATTCTACTACCTTTGAATCTTACTTTTTTAAATAATAAAATTCATATTTTGAAAAAAAGCGGCTTATTTTTCTTTCTTTGTTTGTGTTCTGCAATCACTTTTGCCCAGAAGGCTCGCGTAAAAGGCGTTATTTTAGACGAATTTCAAAATCCTATTGAACAAGTGACTATAAAAGGTCTTGAAAAAGTGGTTTTTACCAACGCGAATGGATTTTATGCTATCGAAATTCCTGCCCAACAAAAAGTAATGCTTGTTTTTTCACATCCTTCCTTTAAAAACAGCACCATAACGCTCGAATTGAAGCCCAATGAAGACTATGAATTGAATCCGGTTTTGAGTTCTAAGATAGAGCAAATGGGTGAACTTGTCATAACCAGCGATAGTAAAAAACGAATTGAAGGTGTTACTTCGATTGATCCGGTCACCATTCGATTGATACCCGGAGCAAATGCGGGAGTTGAAAATATTATCAAAACACTTCCTGGTGTGTACTCCAATAATGAATTGAGTACATCCTATGCCGTTCGTGGTGGAAATTATGATGAAAATTTGGTTTATGTCAACGAAATTGAAGTTTACCGCCCCTTTTTAATTCGGTCAGGGCAACAAGAAGGATTGAGTTTTACCAATACCCATATGGTCGAAAATGTTGATTTTTCTGCCGGAGGATTTCAATCAAAATATGGCGATAAACTTTCTTCAGTATTAGACATTACGTATCGCAATCCAAAGCGTTTTAGAACAGGTTTAGAAGCGAGTTTATTAGGCGGAAGTATTACAGCTGAAGGGGTTTCGAAAAATCAAAAGTGGTCAAATATTACGGGCGTGAGATACCGAGATAACAGTTTATTAGTTAACAGCCAGGAAACGCAAACGAATTTTAAACCTACTTTTTTTGATGTACAAACCTTGCTTAATTTCAACGCTTCAACCCAGTGGAATTTTAGTTTTTTAGGGAATATTTCTCAAAACAACTACAATTATCAACCGCTCAGTCGTCAAACTAATTTTGGTACGATTAGCGAACCCATAGCGCTTCTGGTCTATTATGAAGGGCAAGAAAAGGATAAGTATTCGACCTACTTTGGTGCTGGAAAAGCGGTTTATCAGTATAATAATTCCAATAAGCTTAAATTTATCGCCTCCGCATACCATACCCAAGAGCAAGAATATTATGATATTTTGGCGCAATACCGATTGGGCGAAGTAGATGCAAATATTGGTTCGGAATCGTTTGGAGATGTTGTATATTCTCGTGGAATAGGTTCACAACTAACGCACGCACGCAACGATTTAGATGCCTTGATCGTCAATGCAGAAGTAAAAGGTTTTCATGAGATTTCCAAAAAATCACAAGTAGAATGGGGTGCTAAATTTACGTTGGAAGATATAAGAGATCGAATTGTAGAATGGGAAGCTATTGACTCGGCCGGTTTTTCATTGCCCAATCCTATTTTGGACTATCAAAATGATCAACCCTACAACCCATACGTAGGTCCATTAGCACCTTATCAAAACGTTCGAGCGACAAATTTTACCCGAATCAATCGGTTGTCTGGCTATTTTCAATGGAATAAAAGAGGAAAAATTGGGGCACATAATTATTGGTTGAATGCCGGTGTTCGTGGCCACCAATGGCAAGTAAATGCCTATGGAAGACCTCAAGGAAAGAGTCAAGTTACTTTTTCACCACGGGTTCAATTTGCATTCAAGCCCGAATGGGAAAAGGATATTTTATTTCGTTTGTCGGGCGGATTGTATCATCAACCTCCTTTTTATAGGGAATTACGAGATTATGATGGGGTAGTGCAGACCAATGTAAAAGCCCAGCAGTCGTTTCATTTGGTTTTCAGTAGTGATTATAGTTTTGAAATGTGGGCGCGACCTTTTAAACTGGTTTCGGAAGCGTATTACAAGAACATAACCGATGTAAATACGTATACAATTGACAATGTTCGTATTCGATACCGTGCTAATAATGAAGCCACAGCGTATGCTTATGGTTTTGATGCCAGAATCAATGGGGAATTTGTGCCGGGAACCGAGTCTTGGTTTACATTTGGGTACCTAAAAACAGAAGAAAATCAAAACAATAAAGGATTCATTGCCCGTCCAACCGACCAGCGTTTGAAATTTGGTATCTTATTTCAAGATTATATGCCCAATATTCCCAACTTAAAACTGTACTTAAATTTAGTGTACAATACGGGATTGCCTGGAGGATCTCCATCCTATGCGGATCCTTATAATTATCAGTTGCGTTTGAACGATTACAAAAGAGCCGATGTTGGGTTTTCTTTCGTTTTCAAAGACGAGAAATTAACCTCCAACTTATCGTGGTTGAAACCGTTTGAAGAGTTTTCATTGGGATTAGAAATTTTTAATCTTTTCAACAACCAAAATGCCATTACGAATACTTGGGTGCGCGATGTGTATACCAAGTCGCAATACGGTATTCCCAATTACATGACGACCCGCGTTTTTAGTTTGAAACTAATTGCTCGTCTGTAAATTCTGCGTTATTTTTAGTATATTTGATTCTAAAATTTGAGCATATGCGAACCCTATTATCATTAGTCTTGTTGGTTTCTTTAGTGAGTTGTAAACAAGAACATGAAACGCCAAAAGTGAGTTATGAAGAAAATAAGGAAGGTCAATCAACAACACCTAAAGATTCTTCTGAATTCAAAGTTGCTGATTTACCAATTTTGATGGAAGGTACTCGTTATCTCATTCATCCAATTGGAGATGTTCGTGTTTATGATATTGAAGGAAAGACGTATGGAAGTAGCAAAGCAAACCAAATAAGTTATGCGATTTCAAATTATAATCAAAATGAAATTACAGGGTATTTTGATAACTTGCATTTTCAACATATTGATTCTACTGTTGTTAAGCCCTTAACTAAAAAAAAAGTACAAATACAAACCGCTACTTTTTTAAGTACCATTGCTGCTAAATTCAAAAAGCAAATCATGGTATATACGTTGGTTGACGCCGATACTAATAAAGATGGAAAAATCAATAAAAACGATATCAGGTCTCTTTATTTAAGTACCACTAGCGGAACAGAATTCACTAAAATATCAACTGAATTTCAAGAAGTAATTGATTGGAGCATCATCGAAGCGCAAAATCGTTTGTATTTTAGATCTATTGAAGATGTTAATAAAAACGGGGCTTTTGATAAAAATGATAAAGTACATTATCATTATGTCAATTTAATGGCTAACGAATGGAAGGTGGAAATGTATACTCCCAATTAAAGTGCTCCCTTGTTGAAAGTCATTTTTTATCTAAATTAAAATATCACTTTCTAGGTCAGATTTTTCAATTTCGATATTAAAATTCAGTTTGGATACCAGTTCAATCACTAGTTTTTTGTACCAATTTTCACTTTTGGGATGAATGTATATTTTTTCAATCAACTGGTTGAGGTCTACATTGATTTTTATGCCTTCATTTACCGAAATATTATGCGAACTCACATCGGTAATAATGCGCACTTCACGCTCATATTGAAAGCTTTTTCGTTTGAATAAGAACGGAAAAAAGGCATTGTCAAACGGAATGTATTCTTTCTTATAATCGATATAATTTACATTACCAATATACTGTTCTACACGGTTTTCAGGTTGTAAAGCTTCTTTTAACCGTCCGATAGTCGATTGAATCGCTAAGCCTTCATTGTTTTTAGTAAAAATTTGCCACATGGCAAACGATTCATATTCGTTGATGTGCCAGCTGCTAATTACCACTTTTTCCCGATGGGATTTATAATAGTCTAAAAACTCAGGTTTGTTTGCAGCAATTTTTTTGATTTCTTCAAAGGTAGGTTCTGAGAAGGTTCCTTCGTATTGGTCTTCAAATTTATCCGAACGCGACATAAATAACTGTTGCGACAACAACATGTCTAAAAACTTAGACAAGTCCAAATATTTCCAAACAATAGTATTATTGTCTTCGGTTAATGTAATATTTGAGCTGTTAATGTACATTTATAAAATTAAATTACAAGTTTAAAGTCAAAATTGATTTAAAGAAATTGTTGTATAAAGTCACAAAAAGTCAAAAAAAACTATTTAAATCAGCGTTTCGACTTATTGAAGTTGTTAAACTACTAACTTTCATCTCTCAACTTCCAACTCCCAAATTTTACTCAAAGCTCTGCATCATCACTAATTTCGAATACGTTCCGTTAAGGGTCAACAATTCATCATGCGTTCCTTGTTCCACAATTTCGCCTTTGTGCATTACCACAATGTTGTCGGCTTTTTGAATGGTTGACAAACGGTGCGCTATAACAATAGAAGTTCTGTTTTGCATCATGTTTTCTAACGCCACTTGTACAAATTTTTCACTTTCCGTATCCAAAGCCGAAGTCGCCTCATCCAAAATCATAATGGGTGGGTTTTTCAAAACCGCTCTAGCAATCGATAAACGTTGTTTTTGCCCGCCTGAAAGTTTTCCACCTGCATCACCAATATTAGTCTCGATTCCGTTAGGTAACGCTGAAACGAATTCGTATGCATTTGCTACTTTTAAGGCTGCAATAATTTCTTCATCGGTTGCATCTTGCTTGCCAAGTAGTATATTGTTTTTAATGGTATCATTGAATAATATCGAATCCTGAGTCACCAATCCCATTAAATTTCGAAGGGATTCTAATGTCATGTCTTTGATGTCGGTACCGTCGATTTTTACATTTCCTTCTTGTACATCATAGAAACGCGTTAGTAAATTGGCAATCGTACTTTTTCCAGAACCCGATTGTCCAACTAACGCCACGGTTTTTCCTTTAGGAACTTCCAATGAAAAGTTTTTTAATACGTTTTCATCTTCATATTTAAAGTGGATATTTTCAATAGAGATAGAAGTATCAAATGACGTTTTTACTACTGCATTTTCCTTGTTGGTAATGGTGTTTTCCACTTCCAATACGTCAAAAACGCGCTCAGCTGCCGCTAAACCACTTTTTACTTGGTAAGAAGCTTTTGAAATGGCTTTAGCAGGTGTTAAGATATTATATGCTAATCCCATGTAGGCAATAAACTTCGAGCCTTCGAGTAAGGGTTCGCCATTGGCAAAAGTTTCGACTAAAACCATATTTCCGCCATACCATAGTAAAATGGCAATTACGACAATGCCCATAAATTCACTCATTGGCGAGGAGAGGTTGTTTTTCCTTCCAATACTGTTGGTTAATCGGTACAAACGGTGGATTGAGTTGTTGAATTTGTTGGTGAAAGCACCTTCTGCATTGTAGCTTTTTACCACTTTTAATCCGCCCAAAGTTTCTTCCACAACCGAAATCAAATACCCATTTTCATCCTGCGCTTTTTTGGATTTTCCTTTTAAACTTTTACCAATTTTAGAAATGACAAATCCCGAAACTGGAATAAAAATAAACACAAATAAAGTCAATTTGAAGCTAATTACAATCATCGCTCCAATTGTAAAGACAATGGTCATGGGTTCTTTAATAACCAATTCAAGTATATTGAAAAAAGAATTCCGAACTTCATTAACATCGCCAAGCATTCTGGCCATCATGTCTCCTTTTCGTTTTTCAGAATAATAGGAGATGGGAAGTCCGATGATTTTATCAAACATTTTATTTCTTAAATCCTTCAAGACGCCATTTTTTAATAGCATTAAATGATTTAAAGCCAGGTAATTAAATATGTTCTTTAATAAAAATGT
>NZ_JBILKB010000151.1:0-18758 GCF_044376915.1 Flavobacterium sp. | reverse complement strand
GTTGTAGCCGTGTTATTTAAAATAGGTGACCACGTTCCATAAATACCATTATTAGATGTAGTGGGCAAAGGATTAAGGGATGTTCCAGAGCAAATAGGTGTAACCGGATTAAAAATAGGGGTTATATTTGGATTGACAGTTATGGTTTCACTATGAATATTTTTACATCCCCAATTTGTAGTAACTTCTAGTGAAATGGTGTAGTTACCAACAGAATTATATACATGTATTGGATTCATCAATGTACTTGTTGTCCCATCACCAAAATTCCAATTATAACTAACTAAAGTTGAACTGCTTAAAACCGATACATTTGAAGTGTTTACTGGTTGAAAAATCTCCCCTAAACAAATATTATTTACTGTAAAATTAGACACTGGATTTGGGTATAAATCAATAACTAAGTTCGGAATATTATTTTGATTAAACTGAACAGTTAAACCAGGCTGTCCTGGTGATGAACCATGTGCTACTCCAGAACCATTACCTGATAATCCATTTAAACCTCCAGTATTTACAATATTTAAATTAGCTCCTTGAATATTATGCATTAGAATACCTCCTCCACCGCCTCCACCTGGACCATGGGGATCGCCTAAATCATTTAAAGTATTACCCCCTTTTCCACCTTTAACTTCGATTACTAAGTTAGCCGATGGGGATGGCTCATCAGTTAGTATCATAATACTTCCACCTGCACCGCCTCCGCCTGCACCATCAGGAGCACCAAAAAAAATCCCAGCTTCACCTGCTAAACCATTTGAAATAATTTGTCCTGAACCATTTATTTTGTTAGCTTGTAAAATTATTATACCGCCACCAGGACCTCCTTTTACTCCTGTAGTAGCATTGTTAGCGTCGCCGCCTCCGCCTCCGCCTCCCATTATTATTTTATTGGGCTGAAATGGAATAAAACCTCCCATGCGACCACCTATAGGAAAAAAAGCATTACCACCACTTGCTACATGTCCATTACCGCCTACTCCTCCATATCCACCGTTGCCGCCTCCGCCTCCGCCAGCATTATGAATATTTCCACCACCACCAGCATTACCAGCAGCACCCCTACCATAATCACCTCCCATATATCCAATCCAATTAATACCATAATCTACTGCATTAATACCATTCCACATAAATCGAGGTGTCCCCGAAATTCCTTCTCCTTTGCCAGATGACAATGTATTATTTGTTGTTGTAATAATATTAGAGCTACTTCCTGAAGGCCTAACATTTTGATAGCCGCCCCTAAAACCTTTTCCACTTGCATTAATAGTATGTCCGTTTAAGTTCAGGTCTTCTGAAACTACAAATGCAATTACACCTCCAACTTTTCCATTCCATGCAGTTGTTTCTATATTACTATTTAAAGTAAGATTTTGAAATCTAGGTACTCTAATCACTTGAAAACGTTTAATAATTGAATTGGAAGTGGATAAAATATTTTGATAAGTATTTTGTATTCCGCCATTACAGTTTCCATTTATTTGTAATATTCCTCCGGATAGTGGCACATCGTTCAAGGCAATTACATATTCATAATTTCCGGTATTTTCTAAATCTGTATACCCCGTTGCTCCTAAATTGTCAATGCCAGAATTTGGTAGCCCAGAACCATAATTAGTTGAATTACTACTGTTAAAGTTAGCCCCTTGCATTTGTATCAGAAGCAATAAATCTCCCTCTCTAATTGAAGTATCACCGTAACTATTACCAAAAATATCAACAGAAGGTACCGCATCTAAAATAATTGAAGTTGATCCAGGTGTAATTAATTGATTTTCTTGAGGTGGATAAAAGGTGTTTAATAGCGTTTGATTATTATTTAAACTAGAAATATTTGTACAACAATTTGAATTATTAGTTTCAAGTGTAACACAATAGTTATTTATCTTCATTTTATGCAAATTATTTGCACCTCCAGTTGCTGGTAATTGCTGACCATTAGGCCCATAAATAACCGCTTGGTAGGTGATGCCTGAATTTTGTGCAAATCCTATTGCTGAAAAGCAAATAAATAATAAAAGTACTATTTTTCTCATTTTATTTAGTTTATTTTGAATATGGATGCCCATGTTGGAACGGTTCTTATTTTGTACTAACAAAGGCAAGAAGTAAATCGCATTTAGTAATCCCCAAATCATAAATGTCCAGTTGGCTCCATGCCAAAACCCACTGACCAAGAAAATAATGAATGTGTTTCGGACTTTCATCCAAAGACTCCCTTGACTTCCCCCTAACGGGATATACAAATAATCGCGAAACCACGATGACAAAGAAATGTGCCAACGCCGCCAAAACTCGGCAATATCTCTAGAAAAATAAGGATAATTAAAATTCTTTAATAAATCGATTCCGAATAATTTGGAAGTTCCCAAAGCAATATCAGAATACCCCGAAAAATCGCCATAAATTTGAAAGGCAAAGTAAGCAGCTCCTAAAATTAAAGACAACGAATTCATCGATTCATAATGGTCAAAAATAGCATTCGCATAGGTAGCACAACTGTCTGCAATCACCACTTTTTTGACCAATCCCCAAAGGATTTGATAGCTGCCTTCTTTGGCTTTTTCTAAGTTAAAATGGCGTTTGATTTTTACTTGTGGTAATAAATGCGTAGCTCTTTCAATGGGTCCGGCTACTAAAAGCGGAAAATAACTTACGAATAACGAATAGTCGATAAAATTGCGTTCGGCGGTGATTCTTTTATAATAAATATCAATCACATAAGACAAACCATGAAAGGTATAAAAGGATATACCAACGGGTAGAATCAATTTCAATAAAACCGGATTCGTTTGAAATCCGAAACCGCTCAACAAATCCGCAAAAGATTGCGCAAAGAAATCGTAATATTTGAAAACACCTAAAAATCCTAAGTTAATTCCAATAGTCAACCATAACCAAAACGTTCGTTTTTTGGGGGTCGTGCTGTTTTCCATCATAATGGCGCTCACGTAATCGAGCAAAGTAGAAAACACCAATAAAAACAAAAACCGCCAATCCCAACAGGAATAAAAATAGTAACTCGCTACAATCAATACTGCATTTTGTGTGGTTTTATTTTTATTAAATACGAACCAATACAGTACAAATACGATGGGTAAAAAAAGAGCAAAAGATAAGGAGTTGAAAAACATTTAACTGTCTCTAAATTGTTTTGTTGTTTGAGTTGCCAAATATCGGGTATTTCTTTGAATTGAGAAACTATTTAAGGAATTAGCAAAACAGTATTCAATTGATTTTAGTCGTAGAATGACATTTAGCGATTTCTATTTCTATATGAGTATTGTAGATATTTCATCTATTAATGGTGTTTTAAGGGACTAATAAAGTCTTTCTTGTCAAATACTTATATGTATTCTCATAATTTACTAAAAAAGAGGGGTCGATTAAATAACAAGCCTATTATTGAGGTTAGTTATGCGCTGTTTTTTTAATACAATAGCTTAATGTTTTAATTATTTTTTATTGACAACTTGTATATTATTTGCAATCAAATTATTTCCAATTGATATAAAATAATGTTAATATTGTAATAATTAAATTTTGAAATGGAAACGGCATTAAATCTATATGACTTATTAACAGCTTCAGTATTTATATTGAATATTTTTGTAGCGGGTATTTTTTTTATTAGAAATTTTAAAATCAGTCTTACGCACAAATTAATCAGTTGTATACTTTTTTTATTATTAATACGGTCGTTCTCCATTCATCTGTATCTTTCAAACGAAATTGTGCATTATCCGCATTTCTTATTGTTAAGCCATTTAGTTATTCGAATAGGACTACCAATTGTTTTCTTAATGTTGGTTTTTGAGGTTTACCAGAGAAAATTTAAATGGTATGATGTTTTTCATTTTATACCAGCTTTGTTATTTTTTGCTAATTATTGGTCATTCTACACAAAATCTTCAGTAGAAAAAGTAGCCGATATTTCAAATGTTTATTCAAAGGGTTACGATAGTTTGCTAAACGAAGGTTCGTTTTTATCAAATGACGTGGTGTATCTAATTAGAGTAATTCCTTTTATGGGATATACAATTGCGATGGGGGTTATCTTATTTATTAATAAAAAAAGTATTGCATTAAGCAATAGCTTAAGAGATTTTTTTATTGCTTTAACATTCTATCTTTTTTTAAATTTAGTTACTTTATTTTTTCCGGATTCATTTTATTTATTTAATGATAATAGTATTTATGAGATTAATATAATTGGATTCATAACTACCTTTATCATGCTGGCATATTTTTTCTTTATCCCCAATTTTCTTTATCGTCCCTATTTTGAGAGCGAACAAAAAGAGACTCAAATAGCTGTTGTAAAATCGCACAAGAAAATTACAACTCACAATCATTTGGAAAAAATTGAGCAATATTTTAATTTGCATAAAACCTATTTAAACCCAGATTACACAATCACGCAACTAGAGCAGGAAATTAAAATTCCAGCTCGTCAAATCAGCAAAGCAATTAAATTGATTCGCAATCAAAATTTCAATCAGTTTTTGAATGAATACCGTATCAATTATTTACTAAACCATGTGACATTGGAAACAGCATTGGCTACTAATTTCCAAGATTTAGCGTATCAAGTAGGTTTTAATAGTGTTAATAATTTTTATGCTCATTTTAAGAATTATGTGGGTTGCACTCCAAAAGTTTATTTTGACAACCTTAAAAAGCAAACTAGCAATACTAAATTGCCTTAACCGTTAATCTTCTGCTTGAAAGTATTCTTTGGGTGTTACTCCCGAAATCCTTTTGAAATTTAAATAAAAAGAATTAGCACTTAAATATCCTAATTTTCTTGCAATCGCAACAAATGAATAGCGTTGCCATTGAGGGTTTTTTCGCATTTCGTTAATCAAAAAGTATGTTCTACGATAATTGGTGAAATCTGAAAATTTAATTCCGTATACTTTATCAATCAATTGGCGTAATTTATATTCGGATACTTCTAATTTTTCGGCAATTTCTTTTTGTCCAAAAGACGGTGTTAGAAATAACCTTTCGGCTTCCACAACGGTTGTAAAACGCTCGAATAAATGCTTTTCATCAGAAGACAGAATGGATTTGTTAGGTGTTAATTTTGAGAGCAAAAATTGTTCTAATGGGTTGATTTCTATTTTGCTTAGCGTGGCTTTTTTGGGTTCATTGGTTAGTACTGAAGGTTGGTTTTTTTGATAAAAAAGCCATTCTGGCGTTGCCAATATTTTAAAAAAGAAAATCAAATTCACTTTTGCATAAATTACGGGTATCCAGCTCGTTATTGTATGGGTGTCATAATAGTATAAAATGAGCATAAATGTTGGTAAATAATGAAATACCATATAAATCATCATAAAAAAGTAAAAATAACGAATTGTTTCGGATGTAATTTCTTTTCTAATTTTTCGCACCAAAATACCAAACCAAACCAAATAAAACGTTGTCTGTAGAAGAGAAAGTATTGGTAAAACGTTGGCGGGTAAGAATCCTTCATTGAAAGCGGCAATGCTAGTGTGTTCAAGCAATAGAATTTTTTTTTCAGCTGATAGAATAAAATAGTTGAAATAATTAACAAGGTACAAAAGTGCTGGCAAAAAATGCAAGCCATCTTTCCATTGTAATTTTCGCTTGTTTAAAGAGGTATTAACGGCTAAAAATTGGATCGGAGGAATTAATAAAGCACACAATAAACCCGTTCTGCTGAAATGAGGGAATAGCGCTAAGAAATCATTGATGGCAATAAAATTGACGAATAATCCATAAGATAAAACAATAAATTGTATGGATAATATTTTTTTGAAGAGACTTTTATTCCAATTGTAAAATACAAACACTAAGGCAAAAATCATACTGCTTGAAGTGGTACCGATCTGTAAGTAATAGGCTAATTTTTCCATAAAGTAGTATTTTTTTACCTTACAAAACAACAACAATTTTTTGCCATCTTATTTATAAAAATAGTAAAGTATTCCTAAAAAATTAAAATTTACCTTTTTTTTAAAATATATTTTTTAATAATTTTTTAGGGTATTTAAATATATATTTTTCTAATAAATATTAAGCTATTTTAAATTTTAGTTAGGGTATTAATGTTTTATTTCAATACTAATTTTAGTAAATAGGATAGGGAGTACAAAAAATGAAACAGATATAATATATAGTGTTTTATTTTTACGCACGCTCAATAAATTAAGGTACTTAGCTCTATGCTAATGCTGTTTTTTGATTTTCCAGCAATTAATGCTTTCATGCAGAGATTATGAATAAACGTCATTTGATAAACAAAATTAATTTAAAATATAAAACGAATACTTTTTGCCCTTGGGAAAAAGCAACAATTACCCTTTTTACTATGAAAGATATTTCAAACCCTTCTCTCATGAGAAGAATTATTTCTTTGTTTCAATTTACAAATCAAAAATCTTCCTATTCAACTTTTATCGTTGGATTATTGATGTTTTTGATAACTGATGTACAAGCCCAGATTACCAATCTTAAGTTTGATTCAGAGGACTTTACCTATTCTGAAATTTCAGGTGGCACCAATGTTATCAATGGAGGATCAGCTTTGGGAGCAGTTTCTGCTGTTACACCTATTGGTTTCGACTTTGTGTTTCAAGGAAATACGTATGGAAATATTTCTGTTAATGCCGCGGGACTTTTAAAGTTTGGATCCGTTGTAGTTACTACTGAATCAGCTAATAATGCAAGTTCTATTGTGAATACACCCAAACTGTATGCTTGGTGGGACGCAACTTATACAACAACAACCGCTTCAGGAGGAGGAGTTTCGACGTTATTAACTGGAACGGCTCCGAATCGCGTTCTAACGATTCAATGGAAAGTAGCTTATGCGGCCAATGCAGCTACTGGCTTTAGTTACCAAATAAAACTATATGAAACATCTAATAAAATTGAATATTTATATGGTACTGCACCCACTTCAACGCCGAGTGCTTCTGTAGGTTTAGGAAATTTTGGAGCAGATGAATATTTGTCAATTTACACATTTAATCATATCCCATCCGGAAGAATTAATTACAATGCGAATACCATTTTTCCTGGTATTGGAAATGGAATGAAATATACCTTTACGCCAACAGCAACTAGTACATTTTCGCCGGATTGTTTATCCTCCAAACCAAGTTGGTGGGTAAAAGCCGATGCCCCATCAAAAATTACCCGAACACATAAAAATGTTCCGGCAGCCAATCGTGTTGCTTCTACAGAATTAAATACTACATGGACAGCTGCTGCTTCTGTATTAACCGGAGCAAATGGTTGGATTCCTAATGCAGTACAGGGAGCAAATGCCGCTCCAACAGGTTCCAACCCAATAGGAAATATTACATTAGATTTAGGTTCAGTTCAAGCAGTTGATGGAGTTGTTACTTTGGGCGCTGGAAGTGCAGCTTATTATGCTCAGGATTATTACGTTAAAGTATCGAATGATTTAGTAACATGGACAAACCTTGGTTTGTTTGAAGGTAATGAAAACAATACCGCCTTCCATTATGCTGATTTTCCAACCACAATAAATTGCCGTTATGTACGCGTGATTCCTTCCTCATTTATTAGTTATAGAGCTTTGCGTTTGGATGTCTATACAAAATCGACAGCCACAGCATATGCGAATAATGATAAAGTGCCTTTTATGGAAGACTTGTCAGGAAATGAATTTGATGCATATCAAAATACAGTTGCCAACCAACCCACCTTTTCTGCTAATCAAATTAACTTTAATCCAGCATTAAATTTTACAAACCCAGCAAATAGTGCTATGAATATGCCAGACATGGCAAATATTCGTCAGGCATATTGGGTAGCACAAGATTTGACAGCTGCTGGAGGCTCTTATAATCATGTTTTATTTGGTAATGGAACGGCTCCGTATTATTATGGTGGCGCAACCGGGCAATTAGGATTCATAGGTACTATGTCTGCTGCAAATGTAGCTTTCCAACTGGATGGAGCAACGGCAACCGCTACCTCAAGTTATGATTTTGGTCCACAAGGGAATCCAAATCTTGTGGGGACAACAACTTCAACTAACGCTAACCCTTTAAGTGCATCAACTATATCTTTTCAATCGGGTCAAGCAAGAAGTTGGCAAGGACCAATCGCTGAAATCATTACCTTCCAGAATCCACACAATGCGGCACAAAAAGCGTTTGTGAATTCATATTTTGGCATTAAATACGGATTGACATTGGATCAGGATTATGTTTCGGGAAGCGGAGCAACCGTTTGGAACAAAACCACCAATGCAACCTACCATAATAATGTTTTTGGTATTGGTCGCTCGGATTGTCAAGGCTTACATCAACGCCAAGCATTTTCAACAAATTACTCTGGTAAATTTATTACACTTGGAAATAATTCCATTATTGGTGCAACGAATGCTTCTTCTGCTGGCAATGACATCGCTGCCGATAATAATTATTTAATTGTTGGTGATAACAATGCAGATTTACTCTATTCAGAAACATTAGTTGGAAGTTATTATCCGCTAAGTAGAAAATGGAAAGTAAGCAACACAGGAATTACATCAGCTACAAAAATTAGCGTTCCGGCTTTTGGAAATAGTACCAATTCTACATTACCAAATTCATTAATTGATATTTATGATGCCGAAACGGTATACTTAGTTGTTGATGCTGATGGCGATGGCAACTTTGTAAATGCGACTTATACCGCCATGACAAAAGTAGGTACGGGAGTAACAGCAACTTGGGAAATTGCACAAGTATTACCCAATAATACAGTACTTGGTTTTGCGGTAAAACAAAATGTTTCTGATTCCGATACAGATGGTATTTTAGATGTTATAGATATTGATGATGACAACGATGGTATTTTGGATAGACAAGAGCAAGTGTCGTGTTTGTCTTTTGGAGTAAATTTAGAAAATGTAACTTTCAATGGTGTTTCCGTTGTTAGCAAAACAAAAAATTCCATTACAACCAATACTCCTGCTTGGACCTCATCTTATTCTTCTGAAAACTTTACACTTCCAATTTCACTTAAATTTAATCGTTTAACGACAGAGGGAACCGTGATGTTTGGTTTGATACCAGTTGGAAATACACAAACACCAAACAACTACAATGATCTTGGATATAAATTTAACATAGCAGCAACACAAGCTTATGGTTATTTTAACGGTGGCGTATGGAGCTTTAATCATGGAGCTGTAACAGGAAGTGAAGAATATAGTATTGATATTGCAGCAAACGGCACTGTGACAGTGAAAATTGATGGAGTTGTCAAACAAACCTTTGCTGGGGCCGCTTCAGCATATAAATTAGTAGTATCAGCTGGATCATCAGCTGCTTTGTTGTCTAATATTCGTTTAACAAACCCAACTTATCCGCAAAGAACAATTTGTTTTGATCGTGATACAGACAATGATGGTATTCCAAACCGTTTGGATTTGGATTCAGATGCGGATGGCTGTAGTGATGCTTTTGAAGCAGGAACAACAACCAATACTACACAAAATTTTACTTACCCTACAACTGGAGTAGGCACGAATGGATTTGCCAATGCTTTAGAAGCAACAGCAGATAATGGTATTTACAATGGAACATATAACTTTCTTTATGTAATAGATAAAAATACGAAAGCATGTTTGGATTCAGATAGTGATAATAGTAGTGATATTGTTGACTTAGATGATGATAATGATGGTGTATTAGATGAAGAAGAATGTAATGCACCCGCTTTTTCTAACTGGACGGATTTAGCCAATTTTAAATCAAAAATGATGAGTTCTGCTTTTCACGGAACTTTGTTTAGAAGTAAAAGTGGCAAGTATTATGTGGCTGGGCAGTATGCGAAAGCAGATGGAACTGATCAAGTAACACCAACTTTAGTAACACCAGCCAATGGGTATAATTACACCGGTGAAATAATTGATATGGCAGCCGTAGGTTCAAACAGTTGTTATGTGCTTGCGACAACGGATGGAATTTGGGTGTGGGGGTATTTAAACACCAATTTTGTTTTGCCTGGCACAACAAATGCTGGTGCAAGTCCATTCCAAAAAGTAGCGCTACCTTCAGAAATTGATCCTAAAAACATTAAATCGATTAGTGCATCGACGAATAACTTTTTGATTCTATTGCACGATGGAAGTGTATATGCATATGCAATGGCAATTCCATCTTTAAATGGAGCAGGTTTATCCGTTGCAACGAGAGGTTTCACCAAAGTGTTAGTGGCACCGAATACGCCATTAACGAATATTGCACAGGTAGAAGCTACCTCTAATGGATCATTTGCGGCTGATGTCACCAATAATAAATTATATACGTGGGGTACGAATGTATACCTAGGAAATGGTTCAGCGGCAACTACGTTAGCTTATGCTACTGAAATGACCAATCCGTTACCAAGTGGTGTTGGAATTGTAATGATTGATGGAACATATAGTGGTAGTATGACCTATTTGTTATTGGGTAGCGATAAAAAAGTCTATTCAGTGGGTTCAGGTTCAGAAGGTATTTTGGGGCAAAACAGCCTAACAAATACTACTTCTTGGAGCAATGTAAAAGGGAGAGATGGAGTAGGGATTCTTCAAGATGTGGAATACTTAAGTGCACAAAATGCAACCGATGGCTATACTTCTGCTTCAGTTATATTAAATACAGGTTCTCCTTTATCTTGGGGTTCTTCTGGTGCAAATAACATGATTGGTTTGGGAAATACGAATGCGTTAGTTCCTGGATTACCTGGTGGAACAGAAACAGAGATTATATATGTTCTAGAAAACGGAGGTCACTTAACTCCAATGTTAAATGACAAAGGTGAGATTGGAAACGTAGGACACAATGTTTCGGGATCATTTGGAGATGGTTCAACTCAAAACAGAGCGGTATATGTTTTCAATCCTTTCGAAAGAGGAACTGATTTTTCCGATAACATTGCGGCTACTTGTAATCCGGATATTGATGGCGATGGTATTATCAATCGCTTGGATTTAGATACCGATGGAGACGGTTGTAGTGATGCCAAAGAAGCAGGGGTTTCTGGTACATTGATTTCTGGTAATTTAGTAAATACCGTTAATGGTTCATCAACTACAACGACAGTGACGAATGCACTTGCTCAAGGAGTTTATGGGTCAAATGGTTTGGCTGATGGTGTAGAAACTTCAGCAAACTCAGGAATGATTAATTATACATCTACTTATGTTAATTATGCAAAAAGCGCAACAATGAATGTTTGTGCTGATTTTGATACGGATGGAGTACCTGATATAATGGACATTGACGATGATAACGACGGTATTTTAGATGCAATAGAATCTCCAAATTGTTATTTCCCAGCTACCTACTTTGCAAGTGGGAACAGACAAGCTAGCTTTACTATTTCATCAGAAATCCCAAGAGTTAGCTCAATTAATCAACCAAAAAATTTAATTGATGGAGATGGTACAACGATAGCTATTGGATTTGTTCATAATTCATCAATTGTAAACAAAGAATTGTATAAAATCACGTTTAACTATCCTGTTTCATTATCACGTTTGACCCTTCGTTTTGCCGATGGAAATAGTCACTTTAATTCAGGAGCAATTGTTAAAGTTCAAGGTAGTAATGATAATACTGCGTGGACAGACTTAAACACTGGGACAACATTCAATACCGTTACAGATAATACAATTGTTGCTCCATTTTGGACGGCAAACACACCCAACGAAATTTTCACTATTACTCAAAACCAAGCACGATACAAATATTACCGTTTGTATGGAACTGCTGGAACGGTTAATGTCAATGGGTATGCTACTGAATTTTATTTCACAACAGCGAATAGCTTTGAGCCAAGTTTCTATCCAAAAGCAAGCTGTACAGCAACAGATACTGATAATGATGGAATTGCTAATAATTTCGATTTAGATTCTGACGGCGATGGATGTCCAGACGCAAAAGAAGCAGGTATAATAGGGACTTTGCTTGCAGGGACCGTCTCTAATTTAGTGAATGGAACACTTACAACTACACCAAATGTAGCAGGCGCAGTGGCTGATGGGCCTTATGGGGGCAATGGTTTTGCCAATCCATTAGAGACAGCAACTGAAAGTGCTGTATATAATGGAACGTTCGTTTATAAATATGCGCTATCAACGAAATACAATGGTTGTATTGATACCGATACGGATGGGGTAGGCAACTTATTTGATTTAGATGATGACAATGACGGGATATTAGATTCACAAGAATGCCCTCCTTTTGACCCGAATAATGTTAATTATTCACCAAGGACATTTACGGTTACAAATGGTGCTTCTGCTTCTCAAACCTTCCCGGCTGCCCCTAATGGATTAGTGGTAAATGTCTGGTCTTTGGACAATTCATTCAATTTACGTATTAATGGTACTCATTTAGTGAATCCACAGGAATTAGAGTTTTTTACTCCGAGTACATTTAATTCTGTTGTAGAATTTTTAGATGGCACATCGTATTCGGCAGTTTGGGAAATCGCTGGAAATCAATCACGACCTCTTGCACGTATCTATATAGATGAATTAGGTGAGGTAAGAATTTTCGGCTCACGTACTTCTAATGGTCCTTTGGAAGAAATGCGCTTACGATCAGGTTCTTTCAACCAAATTACATTAAATACCAATACACCAAATACATTCCAAATAGGTCAGGTAGTAATAGGTCAAACCTTTATTACAGGAGATTATGGTGTTATCAATAAAAACTGTGATTTTGATAACGACGGAATTCCGAATGAACTTGATTTAGACTCAGATGGTGATGGTTGTTCGGATGCAAAAGAAGCAGGTGTAACAGGAACATTGAATACGGGCAGCATTGTTAATTTAGCTACAGGGTCAACATCAACCACAACAACAACAGCCAATGTAGCAAACACGATTGCAAACGGACCCTACGGTGTGAATGGTTTTGCGGATGCATTAGAAACATCAGGAAACGGGAATTATACTGGTTTATATACGTATTATTTTGCTTCAAGTTCAGCTTTAAATGCCTGTTTGGATACTGATTCAGATGGCATAATTGATATTTCTGATATCGATGATGACAATGACGGTATATTAGACGCAGTGGAATCACCTGCGTGTTTCTTTACAAACTCAGAAGCAAGTTTACCAACAAAATTAACCACTGAATTAACAATATATAGTACTAATTCAATTACAAATGCAATAGACAACAATGCTACAACTTATTCTGCATTCAGTACTGGACAAAATTGGGTAGGAAAAGAGTTGTTTCGAATAACACCAAGTGTTGTTGGTCCAATCGCTATTAGTGGCGTGCAAATGGAGTTGTTCAATTGGGCACTATCTCCTTCAACAGCCAATACCTTTAAATTACAAGGTAGCGTAGACAATGGAACAACATGGGCAGATTTATCTGCAGCTGTGAGTTCAACTGCAACTTCAGGGTTGTTTACGGTTTCAAACACCTTGAACCCAACAGTTAAATATACTTTGTTCCGTATTGTTGGTGTAGCAGGAACTTGTAGTTATGGTGGTGTGTATGAATTGCGTTTGGTTTTACCAACTTCTTACCAAGCAAGTTTGTATCCAAAAAGCAGCTGTACAAACGATACAGATAACGATGGTGTTCTTAATCATTTGGATTTAGATTCCGATGGTGATGGATGTAGCGATGCGAAAGAAGCAGGTAGTTCTACTACAGCATCGAGCACTTCGGTTTACCCAACTGGAACAGATACAAATGCAAATGGTTTATTGGATAACTACGAAAGTACTACTGCTGGAACGATTAATTATACTTCTTATTACTCAAACTATGCTATTGTTTCATCAATAAATGCATGTACAGACACCGATAATGATGGTGTGGGCGATGTGATTGATTTAGATGACGATAATGATGGTATTTTAGATACGGTAGAGGAAAATTGTAGCATCATTACTACCAGCAAAACAGGTCTAATCATTACAAAGCCTTCCACAATTAATTACGGCTATAATTCTAATACAATCAATAATTTGATTGATGGAGTTGATGCAAATGTTTATGTGGCAAGCGCTCCAACGGGGACTTTAAGTAATAGTCCTTGGTTTAATTTTGAATTCCCAACTCCAAAAGCTTTAACCTATTTAGAAATAGGTCATTACTCAGGCCAATATTTATTTTCTTTAAGTTCCACCTATAAAATTCAGGGAAGTAATAACAATACGAATTGGACAGATGTCACAGGAACCTTTACTTATAATAATGTTGCCACTTCTACTAGCGGAGGTTTATCAACTAACAATTCCAATATTGCGAATTTTGCAAACAATCGTACGGCTTATAAATACTACCGAATTTTTGGTATTTCAGGTGCGGCTGGTGCAGGATGGGCAACCGAGATTTACTTTAAAGAAGCGAGTTGTGCAACAGATATCGATAATGATGGAATTCCAAATGCACTAGACTTGGATTCTGATGGTGATGGCTGTTCAGACGCTAAAGAAGCAGGAAGTTCATCTACTGCATCGAGCACAACTGTTTATCCTACCGGAACTGATACAAATGGGAATGGTTTATTGGACAACTATGAAGGTTCAACAGCAGGCTCAATTAATTACACATCCTATTATTCAAATTTTGCTCTTGTTTCATCTATTAATGCATGTACAGATACGGATAATGATGGAATTGGTGATTTGATTGATTTAGATGATGATAACGATGGTATATTAGATCGTGCGGAATGTAAACCTATTGTTGCAAATATATTATTTGCTGGTTCCAATGAAGATTTTAATACCATGCGTTCGAGTTTGTTTAACGAATTCAACAACAATAAAGCGACTGGTGCAACTATTGTACAATCGAATATTATTGAAACAGCTACTGTGCCAGCAGGATTTTATAATGGCTATGATATGGTAGTTTTTGGTGGAGCGGCATTCAATACGATTCATGCAAACCATTGGGCAGCTTTGCAAACCGCTATTCAAAATAAAACCAGTAAGGCGTTTATTATCCAATCAGATAACTGTTGTGTAGCAGCCAATAGAAATGGATTAGTAAACTTATTAAATAACGTATTTGGATCAAGTTATTCCGTATCAGCATCAAATCCTACAGCTACACAAACCTATACTTTAAATAATAACAATTCATATGCTAACTTATTTACGACGCCTTCATTGTCTGGGGCCAATTATTTTCCAATACTAAACGTACCAGCTTCTGATGTGTTGTTTTACTCTCCAACAGTTGCGGGTTCTGCATTAGCAGGAATGAAACAATTACCCGGAACAACAGACCAAAGTAGTTTCTTAGCGTGGTTTGTAGACGGAACCATTACACAAGGAGCACCTTGGTATACCACGAATCAAAACAAAATTGCAACAGCCTTTTTTGATGTTTATGGAAGTACTGCACCCATGACTTGTGATACAGATGGTGATGGAATTTTAAATCACCTGGATTTAGACTCCGACGGTGATGGTTGTAGTGATGCCAAAGAAGCAGGAACTACAACAAGTACAACAGCTAATTTTGCGCACCCAGCACCATATGGAACAAATGGTTTAGCTGATAATTTAGAAACAACAGCTGGATCAGGATTGTATAATGGAACGTATACGTATAATTATGCAACTAGCAATTCCGTTAATATGTGTACAGACACGGATAGCGATGGAATTGCTGATTTTTCAGATCTTGACGATGACAATGATGGGGTTTTAGATACAGAAGAGTACAACTGTGCTACGGCTGGTTTGAACAAAACCGGAATTACGGTTTCATCAACGGTTACTTGGGGTTATAATGGAAGTACTACTTTGGCGCTTATGGTCAATAACGTAGAGGAATTGGTTGCCTATTCTACTACTGAGTTTTTAAATCAAACTATTTTACAATTTGATTTACCAACGGCTAAAATTCTTAGCGCAATTGAAATTGGACCAGGAGGAAATGGAACACGTTTGCCATTAGGAACAACAGGGACCTATAAAGTACAAGGTTGGAATGGAACAACTTGGGTAGATTTAACAGCCAACCAAACATTTGGCACGCCTTCAGTACCAATTTTTGCGGCAAATAATTCGTATAAATTACCAATTACTGGCAATTATACGGCCTATACCAAATACCGAATTTATGGAACGTCTAACAAAGGTACGTTCAGTGATTGGATTCAAGAAGCCTACTTTACAGAGCGCACGTGTATATTAGATACTGATGGAGATGGTATTCCAAATTCAAGAGATTTAGATTCCGATGGCGATGGTTGTAGCGATGCCATAGAAGCAGGAAGTTCAACAACGGCAACAAGTACCTCTGTTTACCCAACAGGAACAGATTCAAACAATAATGGTTTATTAAACAATTACGAAAACGCTACTACTGCGGGAACAGTTAATTATACATCAACCTATACAAATTATGCGTTATCTACATTAATCAATGCTTGTTTAGATACCGACAATGATGGCGTCAAAGATTTAGTTGATACTGATGATGACAACGATGGAGTTTTAGACACTGTAGAATGTCCATTAACACAATTAAATACCAATGAAAGCAACGGTACATTTGGAACGGCTGCTGCACCACGTAACTTAGCAAATACAGCTGTTACAGGAGGGTATATTTATTCAGGTTCTAATACGGGTGCATCACAATATGCGGTAGTAAATCAAAGTACACCGTATCACCCAGCAGCCAATTTCTGGCGTTATGTAGGTCATACTACAGGTACTGCAACAGATGCCTATTTAGCAGTAAACGGAAATACAACTGTGGGTAACTTCTACAGCGAAAGTGTAACCCTTCAAGCAGGTGCAAAATACAGAATTTCGTTCTGGCACCAAGCAGCATCGACAGCCAATGATTATCAATTAGCCGCTGAGGTTCTTTCAAGCAGCAATGCAGTTTTAGCAACAGCAAATACAGGTGTGCAAAATTCATTGGGCTGGAAATTAGCTACAATTGATTTTACATCGGCTAGCAACCAAACGGTAACTTTTATTATTAAAAATGTGTCTACTAATGCCAGTGGAAATGACTTTTCTATTGATGATATTTCATTCACTGCCATTGGTTGTCCCGATTCAGATTTAGATGGCATTCCAAATCAATTGGATTCAGATTCTGATAACGATGGTTGTTCGGATGCCAATGAATATTACAATACAGCAACTGCGCAAGGCACAGATAATAACCAATATTATGGCAATGGCAATCCACCAGCTGTCAATACGAATGGTTCAGTTACTGCTGCTAATTATACAGGAACTTATGTTAATGCATTAGTCTCAGGAACTGGTAGTACTATTACAGCGCAACCAATCGATCAAACGGCCAGTTCTGGTGCCACGGTAACATTCAGTGCAACGGTGACCGCAGGTTCAGGTACTACTAACTACCAATGGCAAGTGAGTACAAATGGTGGTTCTTCTTGGACCAATGTAACCAATGCAGGGGTTTACAGTGGCGCAACTACGTCTACCCTAACAGTTACAGGTGTTATAAGTTCTATGAACGAGTACCGTTATCGTTTACAAGTGTCACAATCGAATTTTGCTTGTGGAAATTTAGTTTCTAATGCAGCTCGTTTGGTACTTTCCAATACAGCTTCTGTTGTTGATGATACAAAAACAACTACGGAAGACACAGTTGCTACAGGTAATGTGTTGACCAATGATACTGGGTCTGGTTCACCAGCTGCTGCCTTAACGGTAAACACATTCACGGTTGGAGGGCAAACCTATAATGCCGGACAAACCGCTACAATTAGTGGAGTTGGAACAATCATAATTAATGCGGATGGTTCGTATACTTTTACACCAGTGGCGAATTATTATGGAAATGTTCCTTCTATAGAATATACAGCTACCGATGTAAATGGCGGTACCGATACCGCAACTTTAGCCATTACGGTTACCGCTGTAAATGATGTACCAGTAGCTACTGATGATGTAGTGAATGCTACAGAAGATACGCCTATTTCGGGTAACGTGTTGACCAATGATACAGATGCTGATGGGAATACCTTAGCGGTAACGCAATTTGAAATCAATGGCGTTACGTATAATGCAGGAACTACGGCTTCCATTCCTGGAGTAGGAACGATAGTAGTAAATGCAGATGGTTCATATACATTTACACCGGCCTTAGATTACACCGGTAATGTACCCGATATTATCTATACCGTTTCTGACGGAAATGGTGGAACAGATACGGGATTAATTGACATTGTAGTAGCAGCCGTAAATGATGCGCCAATTGCCACAAATGATATTAAAACAACAACCGAGGATACAGCAGTTTCAGGAAGTGTATTAACGAATGATTCTGATCCAGAGGGTACTTCATTAACAGTAACAGGATATACAATTGCAGGAGTAACAGGTCCATTTACAATTGGCACCCTAGCGACGATACCAGGAGTTGGAACAATTGTAGTAAATGCAAATGGTTCGTATACGTTTACGCCAGCTGCAAATTATAACGGAACGGTTCCCGTAATAACCTATACTGTAAGTGATGGAACACAAACCGATACAGCAACTTTAGCCATTACGGTTACCGCTGTAAATGATGTACCAGTAGCTACTGATGATGTATTGAATGCTACAGAAGATACGCCTATTTCGGGTAACGTGTTGACCAATGATACAGACGCTGATGGGAATACCTTAGCGGTAACGCAATTTGAAATCAATGGCGTTACGTATAATGCAGGAACTACGGCTTCCATTCCTGGAGTAGGAACGATAGTAGTAAATGCAGATGGTTCATATACATTTA